>NZ_JADPIE010000010.1 GCF_015666175.1 Halonatronomonas betaini
ACCTATTTAGATTATATAAAACTTTTATAAGAAAGGAAAAGTATAATGTTCTTCCCTATGTTCATTATACAAGGTGATTAATTTGGCAATGAAAATGGCAGTTCTCGCCAGTGGAAGCTCTGGCAATTCTATTTACTTATCTACAGACAATACAGCAATATTAATTGATGCTGGTTTATCCGGTAAAGAATTAGAAAGAAGGATGAAAAGTGTTAAATTAAATCCTGAAGATATTTCAGCAATTTTAGTAACTCATGAGCATGGGGATCATATTAAAGGGGCGGGAGTATTATCAAGACGTTATAATATTCCTATTTATGCCTCTGCTGGAACCTGGAAAGCGGCAAGAAAGAAGCTTGGTAAAATCGGTAAAGGTTATGAAAGAACGATAGAAGAATCCTGGCAATTAGGAGATTTTGAAATCACAAGTTTTCCTATTCCTCATGATGCAGCTGAGCCTGTTGGTTTTGTAGTAAGTGATGGCGATGTTAATTTTGGGCTTGCAACCGATATTGGTTATATAGCTGATGAACTCTATGATCATCTTAAAGATTTAGATTGTATACTTTTAGAAGCCAATCATGATATTGATTTATTAAGAGAAGGATCATATCCAGGAATGTTAAAAAGAAGAATTCGAGGCAATGAAGGTCATTTATCAAATGATGAAACAGCAGAGTTGTTACCTGAACTTTTAAAGACAAATGAAAAATCTTCCTGTCCTGTCGTTCTTCTTTCTCACTTGAGCGCAGAAAATAATAGGCCAGAATTAGCTTATTTAACTGTTAAAAACTCAGTCTGTTCAGCAGGCTTTCAAATTGGAAAAGATTTAATATTGAAATGTGCTCCTAGAGATGAGGCTAGCGAAATCTATAATATTGAAACTGCTGAAATTATAAAAGGAGTGACAGATTCAGCATGATGACAATCAACATAGTTACAGTAGGTAAAATCAAGGAAGACTATATTAATAGAGGGATAGCAGAGTTTAGTAAACGTCTTTTAAAATACTGTAATTTAAATATAATTGAAGTTGCTCATGAAAATATTCCTAAAAATTCTACTGGTCAGGCAGACATGGTTAAAAGCAAAGAAGGCAAAAGAATTCTTGCCAGGATTCCAGATAATTCATATAAAATAGTTCTTGATGTTAAAGGGAAACCAATGACCTCTAAAGGATTAGCCAGCTCGATTCAAAATTTACAGGTTCAGGGCTGGAGCAATATTACATTTATTATTGGGGGCTCTTTAGGTTTATCAGAAAAGGTGCTTAATGAAGCTGATTATCAATTATCATTATCTCATATGACTTTTACCCATCAAATGATCAGGCTAATTCTTCTTGAACAGATTTATAGAGCTTTTAAGATAATTGCCGGTGAACCATATCATAAATAATATGTTAGTTATTAACAGATATAAAGTTTTAATTTATTTATAATGGTACAGTAATTAAATTATATTAATCTAATAATTGAAATAAGGAGAGATAGTTTATGGAAATTAGTGCAGATTGGGTCGGTGGATTGGCTTTTAATTCAAAAGGTGGGTCAGGTCATGAGGTTTTAATGGACGCATCAAGGGATGTTGGTGGAGATGACAAAGGTCCAAGACCAATGGAGTTACTACTACATGGTATTGCAGGTTGTACAGGGATTGATATTGTTAAAACATTAGAAAAAATGAAAGCTGATATTGATGATTTTAAAATAAGTGTTGATGGTAAAAGAGCTGATGATTACCCCCAAAAATTTATTGAGATAAATATTCACTTTATAATAGAAGGGTCTGGTTTGACTGAGAAAAAAGTTTCTAGAGCAGTTAATTTAAGTTTGGATAAATATTGCTCAGCAAGCAATTCACTTTCAGCAAAAGTAACAGGAACCTATGAAATCATCTCAACAGAATAAGTTTTATTTAGTTTAAATTTATGTTATAGGCCAGGTAATACTGGTCTATTTTTTTTATTTTTAGAAAACTTTTTAATTCAGGCAGGAATTTATTAATTATTATTGAATATATAAAGTGTAATTAAAGAAAAATTAATGAACAAATATTTAGCTCAGAACTTCTATAAATTAAAGGAGGAATAAAATGATTGATTTAACTAAGAATGAAGAAGTATTAGAAAAAGCAGTTGAAAGGGCAAAGGAAATGGGTGTTGTAATTCCAACTCTAGCTCAGATGAAGAATCCAGACCTTATTCCTGAAAAAGTCAAAGAGAGATTAAAAGAAGTTGATTTATGGGATGTAGATCCAGTAAACTTATTTAGAATTAGCTGGCATAATGAGCCAACTGAAAGTGGGGGTCAGTATGATGGAGTAAATTATGTTGAATTGCCATCTGAATTAACCGGGGTAGATGCTAAGATTATAGCATTAGTTGGTAAATGGATGCCAACTGGTGCACATAAGATCGGACCAACCTTTGGCTGTTTAGTACCTAAATTAGTAACCGGTCAGTTTGATCCTACTTCTGAAAAAGCTGTCTGGCCATCAACTGGGAACTATTGCCGTGGAGGAGCTTATAATTCCAAGCTGTTAGGCTGTGACTCTATAGCAATTCTACCTGAAGAAATGAGTCAGGAAAGATTTGAGTGGCTTGAGCATATGGCGGATGAAGTAATTCCAACAGTTGGTAGTGAAAGTAATGTTAAAGAGATATTCGATAAGTGCTGGGAACTCAAAGAGACTAGAGACAATATTAATGTATTTAATCAGTTTGAAGAGCTTGGCAATCATCTCTGGCATTATGAAGTTACTGGTAATGCGATGGTTAAAGCCTTTGAGGAAGTCAATGGCAAGAATTTAGCTGGAGTTGTCTTAACTTCCGGTTCTGCAGGTACTCTTGGCTCTGCAGATAAAGTTAAAGAGTTATACCCTCATGCTAAACTTGCTGTTTCTGAAGCACTTCAGTGCCCAACTCTTTTAAATAATGGTTATGGTGCTCACAGAATTGAAGGTATTGGAGATAAACATATTCCATGGGTTCATAATGTAAAAAATACTGATATGGTAATGGCTGTTGATGATGATTATGTTATGAATATAGTAAGGTTATTTAATACTGATGTAGGTCATGAATATTTAAAAGAAATAGGTGTTCCTGAGGAGACAATTGAAAATTTAGATTTAATGGGAATTTCTTGTATAGCCAATATGCTTTCAGCAATTAAATTTGCTAAATACTATGAATTAGGAGAAGACGATGTTATAGTAACAGTTTTTACTGATTCTATGGAATTATATGGTTCCAGAGTTGAAGAGATGGTTGCAGAAGCTGATGGTTATGAAAAGATGGATGCTGCAGTTGATTATGAGCGTTATATCTTAGGTACCACAATTGATTATGTTGAAGAGCTAGATTACTATTCTAAAAAGAGAATTCATAATCTCAAATATTATACCTGGATTGAGCAGCAGGGTAGAGAATTAGAAGAACTTAATGCCCAGTGGTATGACTATGATAATTACTGGGGAGAACTTCATAAAATGGCCCCAGAGATTGATAAGTTAATAAATGAATTCAATGAAAGAACAGGATTGCTGGAGGAGTTGGAGGAATAAATGGAAAATGTTAGCCATTTAAGCTGTATTAATTGTGGAAAAGAATATAAACCTCTTCCTGACCGTTATCTTTGTTATGATTGTGGTGATAAGGGGCTTTTAGAGGTGGAATATGATTATGAAAAAGTTGCTGCTAATTGGAGTAAAGAGGAGTTAGCAAATACAGCAGACCAAAGAATTTGGAGGTATCGGTCATTATTACCAATTGAAGATGATACACCTTTGCCTCCCTTAGCTGTGGGTAATACTCCAATTTATGAGTCAAAGAAATTGGCAGAAGAACTTGGGCTTGAAAATATCTGGATAAAAGATGATGGATTAAATCCAACTGGTTCCCTAAAAGATAGAGCATCGGCAATGGCTGTTGTCAAGGCTCAAGAAGCCGATGCTAAGATAATTTCCTGCTCATCTACTGGTAATGCAGCCTCTTCGCTGGCTGGAAATGCTGCCTCGATGGGCGGAAAATTAGAAACAGTTATATTTGTACCAGGTAGAGCCCCAGGAGGAAAGCTTGCCCAGCTTTTAATATATGGAGCCAATGTAGTTTCAGTTCAGGGAGATTATCAGGCAGCATATGATCTTTCAGCTGCAGCTATTAAAAAATGGGGTTGGTATAATCGGAATGCTGCTATTAATCCATATATGGTTGAAGGGAAGAAAACATCAGTATTAGAGATGGCTGAACAGATGGATTTTGACCTGCCAGATTGGTTGGTTTTCTCTGTTGGCGATGGTTGTACTATTGCTGGTGCCTGGAAAGCATTAAAGGATTTAAAAGAGATTGGTTTCATCGAAAAAGTCCCTAGATTATTAGGGGTTCAGGCAGAGGGCTGTGCTCCAATAACTAGCTCTTTTTATTCAGGAGAACCGTTAACTGTTGTAGATGAAAATACAATTGCTGATAGTATTGCAGTTGGAAATCCAAGAAATTTTGTCAAAGCCATTAGAGGTGTAAAAAATAGTAATGGTGAAATGATTAATGTTTCAGATGAAGAAATTTATGAGATGATGAGATTATTAGGCAGGACGACTGGGATATTTGGTGAACCTGCAGGGGTTGCTGGCTTAGCTGGAATTCGTAAAATGGTTTCTAAAGGGGAAATAAAATCGAATTCTAGAGTCGGTTTTGTAGTTACTGGCAATGGATTAAAAGATGTTAAAAATGCTAGAGAAGCAGCTAAAGAGCCATTATCAATTAAGCCTGATTTAGATCTTTTAGAAAAAGAATTTATTCAGCAGGGGGTTATTAAGGGCTGATGAAAAAAAATCTTAAACTAGGTTCAAAAATTAGGGAAATGCGTAGGTCTCAAAATATGAGTCTGGCACAGTTAGCAGATAAGATTGATAAAACTTCAAGTTATCTAAGCCAGGTAGAACGGGGATTAGCTGAACCTTCTATAACTGCTTTGCGAGAAATTTCTAAAGCATTAGATGTTCCTATTTTCTATTTTTTAGTAGAAGATGAAGAGCATAATGCTGTTGTTCGTAAAAATGAAAGAAAACAGTTAGGTTTTCCTGGCTCTAATTCAAAAGTTGAATTAATAAGTCCTGATTTAAATCATCAGATGGAAATAATTGAAGTTACCCTTGAACCTGGTGAAACTACTGTTGATATGCCCCTTTCTCATCAGGGAGAGGAATGCACATTAGTCCTTGAAGGTAAATTAGATATTAAAATTGGTGATAAAAACTATATTCTTGAACCAGGGGATAGTATATATTACTTAGCCAGTATTCCCCATAGATTATTAAGTATAGGTGATGAACCACTTGTTTTTGTCTCAGCTATAACACCACCAAATTTTTAAATTTGGTGGTTTGTAGAATATAATTATTATACTAATAGGAGGAATTCAAAAATGAGATCAGTATTTAGAAACAAAGATTTTATTACATTACAGGAGTGGTCAGTAGAAGAGATAGACACTTTATTAGATGTATCCTTTGATTTAAAGAGAAAGTTTGCCCTTGAGATTGACACACCATATTTAAATAATAAAGTAGCAATGTTAATGTTTTTTGAAGAGTCAACTAGAACCAGAAATTCAATGGAAGCAGGTCTTGCTCAGCTGGGTGGTCATGCTAATTTCCTTGATACTTCAACAATGCAGATTTCCCATGGTGAAGTTGCCAAAGATACTGCTGTTATTCTTGGAAGTTATGGTCACGGGATTGCCTGCCGTAACTGCTTCTGGGGAGAAGGGAATGCTTATTTAAGAGATATGGCGGCTCATGCTAATGTCCCGATTATGAACCTTCAATGTGACTTATATCACCCAATGCAGGCTTTAGCTGACTTAATGACTATAAAAGAGAAAAAAGAAAAGACTAAAAATCTTAATGTTTCAATAATCTGGGCTTATGCTACAAGTCATAAAAAGCCTATCTCAGTACCACTATCACAATCACTATTATTCCCAAGGTATGGTATGAACGTTACCCTTGCCTATCCTGAAGGTTTTGAAATGCCTGACTGGGTCATTGAACAGGCCAGAGAAAATGCCGAGAAAAATGGCGGTACCTTTAAGATCACCCATGATATGGATGAGGCCTATACAAATGCCGATATCGTTATTCCAAAGAACTGGGGAAGCTGGGTAAGTGATCCTAAAGATAAATTAGGCAGCAAGTTATTAGAAGAGAATAAAGACTGGAAATGTACTGAGGAAAAGATGGCTCTAGCTAAAGAGGATGCTATGTATATGCATGCCCTTCCAGCAGACAGAGGTAATGAAGTTGAAGATTCAGTTATTGATGGCCCTCAGTCAATCGTATATGAAGAGGCTGAAAATAGACTCCATACAGCCAAAGCTGTTATGGCCTTAACCATGGGAGGTAGAGGTTAATAATGGATAGAACCGAAATGGTTAATAAGATCAAAGAGGAAGTTGCAAAGTATGAAGATGATATGGTTAAGTTTATGCGAGATATCATCAGAATTCCAAGTGAGAGCTGTGAGGAAAAAGAAGTAGTTCAGAGAATTAAAGAAGAGCTTGAGGCTCTGGATTTTGATGAGGTATTTATAGATGAGATGGGCAATGTTTTCGGTAGAGTTGGTACAGGCCCAAAGGTTATAGCCTATGATGCTCATATCGATACAGTTGGTGTTGGCGACCCTGATGAATGGGACTGGGACCCCTTTGAAGGCAAGATGGAAGACGGTATAATCTATGGCCGTGGAGCCACTGACCAGGAAGGTGCCATGGTCTCAATGGCCTATGCTGGCAAGGTTATCAAAGACCTGGGACTACATGAAGAGTTTAGTCTCTACATGGTCGGTACTGTCCAGGAGGAAGACTGTGATGGCCTCTGCTGGCAGTATATTATCAATGAAGGTGTTTTAGACCCTGAAATGGTTGTTATAACCGAGCCAACTAACCTTAATATCTACCGTGGACACCGTGGAAGAATGGAGATGGAAGTTGTTACAACTGGTGTTTCCTGTCATGGTAGCGCCCCTGAAAGAGGCGATAACTCATTATATAAAATGGCTCCAATAATTTCAGGTATAGAGAAATTAAATGAAGAGCTAAAAGTAGACCCATTTCTTGGTAAGGGGACAATTGCAGTCACCCATATAACCAATGACACCCCAAGTTTATGTGCAGTTCCTAATAGAAGTGCAATCCACCTTGATCGCCGCTTAACAGCTGGCGAGGATAAGGAGTTAGCAGTAAAACAGGTTGAAGAGGTTGTAAAAAAGGCTGGTATGGAGGCAGAAGTTAGAATCCTAAATTATGATACTCCAAGTTACACTGACTTTGTCTATGAAACAGAGAAGTACTATCCAACCTGGGTATTGGAAGAAAACCATCCAGTTGTCCAGTCAACAGTAGATGCTTATAAGGATGTCTTTGATGAAGAACCAAAGGTTGATAAGTGGACATTTAGCACCAATGGTGTCTCAATCATGGGGAGAGCAGGTATTCCATGTGTCGGCTTTGGCCCTGCTAATGAGATCTATGCCCATACAGTTAATGACCAGATTCCAGTAGACCATCTGGTTAAAGCAGCAGAACTATATGCAGCCTTACCAGAATATTTAGAGTAAATAAAAATAATAATGCTTAAAGAGGAAGCCTGGCTTCCTCTTTAAGCCCTTATAACAATATTAAGTCCTTATTTATATTTTTAATCAAATTGAGCGAAAATTAAGTGTAGTCATTAAATTTAAAATAAGCCTGTAAAACAGGAAAAGTGAGGTTAAATCATGTCAGAAGTTGAGAAGAGAACAGTTAATGATAATGCGTACTATAAGTTAGAGGATAGACCTCCTTTACATGAAACTATCGTCCTTGGTTTTCAACATATGCTTGCAATGTTTGTAGGAATAATAACTCCGCCACTTATAATAGCTGGTGTAGCAGGATTAAATGCTGCTGAAACAGGTTTTTTTGTTAGTATGGCCCTTATTATGTCAGGTGTTGCATCATTTATACAGTGTTATAAAGTAGGACCAGTAGGTTCAGGATTACTTGGTGTTCATGGCACAAGTTTCACTTTTGTGCCGATGGCAATTGGAGCTGCTAATGCTGGTGGTATTCCATTAGTGCTTGGAATGGCTTTAGTAACTTCTCCTGTTGAGATGATTATAAGTCGTTTTGTAAAACAGGCAAGGAAATTATTCCCTCCTATTGTTTCAGGTACTGTTGTAACATTGATTGGATTAAGTTTAATTGAAGTTGGAATTAGAGATTTTGGTGGAGGTGCTGGAGCTGAAAACTTTGGAGCACCAATAAATTTAATGTTAGGTACATTTGTTTTAATTGTTATAATCTTAGCCAATAGGTTTGGAAAAGGTTTAGTAAAAGTCGGATCAGTTGCTATTGGTCTGGTTGCAGGTTATATTGTTGCAATTCCTCTTGGAATGGTTGATTTTCAAGCAGTAGCCGATGCTGGATGGTTTACTGCTCCAAGACCTCTATACTTTGGTCTTGATTTTAGTTGGGGTCACTTACTTCCCTGGGTTCTTGCTTATTTTATAACATCTATTGAGACGATTGGTGACCTGACAGCTATTGCTGAAACCTCTGGAGAACCTGTAACAGGGGAAATTCATAGTAATCGTTTAGGTGCAGGGATGTTAGCTGACGGGATTGCAAGTGCATTTGCTGCTATCTTTAATTCAATGCCCAATACTACTTTTAGTCAAAATGTTGGAGTTATCCAAATAACAAAAGTAGGTAGTAGGGTTGTAGGATATGCAGTCGCTGTAATATTATTATTACTTGGGTTTATTCCTAAAATCGGTGCTTTAGTAAGTGTTATGCCTAATCCTGTCTTAGGTGGAGCGACTTTAGCTTTATTTGGTATGGTTGCAACATCAGGTATTAGAATTATTACAAAAAAAGGTTTAACTGATAGAAAACTTTTCATATTATCTATAGCGTTAAGTTTTGGATTGGGGATTAATTATATGCCAGAAATTGTTGATCAATTGCCTGATCTATTATCAACAGTCCTTGAGTCAGGAGTAACAGTGGGTGCATTACTGGCTATTGGCTTGAATTTATTATTGCCAGGCAGCTCTATGGAATAATTATTTTATTTTTTAAGGAGGACCTGACCGGGGTTAACTAGAAGTTAATATATACGGATAAATTTTAGTAAAAATAAAGTTGGAGGTGAAACCTGTGACTGACTTAAAACAGGTTAATAAGTCGAAAAAAAGAGTTGATGCAAAAGCAAAAGTAACAGGTAAAGCAAAGTTTGGTGCAGATCTTAAGTTCGCTAATATGTTATATGGAAAAGTTGTTAGAACAAAATATCCATATGCTAAAATTAAGAATGTAGATATAAGTAAAGCTAAAAAATATCCAGGTGTAGAAGCGGTAATGACTGCAAAGGATATACCGAATAATACATTTGGAGTTATAATTCAAAATCAGCGAGTATTGGCTGAAGACGAAGCTATTTATATTGGAGATGGCATTGTAATGCTAGCTGCAGAAAGTAAAGAAGCTGCAGAAGAAGCAGCAAAACTGGTAGAGATTGAATATGAAGAGTTAAAAGGTATTCATGATCCTCTTGAATCTAGAAAGCCAGATGCACAATTAGTAATGGAAGGAACTGATAGCAATCAGGTTGTTCATCATCCTTTACGTAAAGGGGATGTAGAATCTGGATTTGCTGAAGCCGATCTTATTTTAGAACGAGAATATTCTACACAATACATTGAACATGCTTATTTAGAACCAGAAGCAGTAACCGTAGTGCCTAATGAACGTCAGACCCTTGTTTCAGTCTACGGTTCAGTACAGAATCCATATGCAACAAGAGATGCTGTTGCTAGAGTTTTAGAAACTGACTTAAGTCAGGTGAGAATTATTCAGGATAATATGGGTGGATCATTTGGGGGCAAAGATGAAAATATATCTTCAATGGCTGCTAGAGCTGCTGTAATGGCTTTAGCCACAGATAGGCCAGTCCAGATGGTTAACTCTAGAGAAGAATCAATAATTGAAAGTTATAAACGTCACCCATATAATTTGAAATATAAAATTGGCGCAAAAGAAGATGGTAGATTAACTGCTATGGAGATAGAAGCAGTTGCTGATAGCGGAGCTTATGCTTGTCAGACTCCATTTGTCACCTGGAGATCAGTAGTTCAGGCTACAGGTCCTTATGAGGTACCAAACGTAAAAACTGATACCTATGGTTTTTATACACACAATCCTTATACTGGTGCTATGAGAGGATATGGTTCTCCTCCAACCTGTTTTGCTCAAGAATCATTAATGGATGAACTTGCAGCAGAATTAGGTATGAAGCCTGATGAATTGAGAGAAAAGAATATGTATAGGCAGAATTCTCATACCGCTAGTGGTCAGAAGTTAGATAATCATACTGTAAGTTTACAGGAGGTTCTTGATAAAGCGAAGAAGTCAATTAATTTTGATGAAAAATATGAAAAATATTCTAAAGAGCAATCTGGTGAAAAGAAGAGAGGTATTGGACTGGCAATAAGTTATCGTGGCGTCAGCCTTGGAGCTGAAGCTATAGATACTACAGGAGGAATTGTTGCAGTTCAAAAAGATGGAAGTATAATTCTTTACTGTGGTCTGGCTGAAAATGGTCAGGGGCTCAGAACTGTATTTTCCCAGGTTGTCGGCGAAGAATTAGGTGTTAATCTTGATAGAATAACTTATATGGAAGCTGATACTTCAGTTGCCCCTGAAAGTGGTTCAACAGTGGCATCAAGGAGTACATTTATGGGTGGTAATGCCCTTAAAAAAGCAGCAAGAAATGTTAAAGATACAATGATTGAGTTTGCCAAAGAGGAATATGGTGTTGAAGGTAATATTATTTTTAAAGATAATGCCCTTTATACTGAAAAAGGCAAAAAAGTGGAAGATTTTGCAAAGGTAGCTTCTGATGCTTTCCATAGTGGAGTGTTTTTATCTTCATATGGCTGGTATAAAGCTCCAAAAATTTCCTGGGATGAAGAGACAGGACAGGGCAGACCATATTTCACCTACGTTTATGGCTGTCAGATAGCTGAAGTAGAAGTTGATACAGGTACTGGTCAGGTAAAGGTATTAAATATGGCTGCAGCCCATGATGTTGGTAAGGCAATAAACCCGGCCAATGTTCGCGGTCAGATTTATGGAGGAGTTGTTATGGCGGTAGGCCAGGCATTAATGGAAGACCTTGGTTTCTCAGATGGGTTTATAAATCATACAAATTTTGATGAATATTTAATTCCAACAGTTAAAGATATTCCAGATATTGATGCTATAATTGTTGAAAACCCTGATCCTGCCGGTCCTTATGGAGCTAAATCTATTGGTGAACCGACAGTTGAACTTGGTGGAGCAGCAATTAATAATGCAATTGCTGTAGCTACAGGAGATCGTCACTATGATCTGCCTTTGAATCTGGAAAAAGTATTGATTGGCAGAGATTTGAGCAGGGAGGGTTAAATAATGAATAAAGAATTAAATTATTATAGTGTTAAAGAAGTTGAAGAGGCAGTTAAATTGCTAGCCGATAATAAATTAAAATTACTGGCTGGTGGAACTGACTTTATGGTAGATTATCGTAATGAAGAGGATTTCTTAACTGGTTATGATGGAATCCTGGATCTATCTAATATAGATGGAATTGATGAGATCACTGAAAGTGATAATCATATTGAAATTGGAGCAATGGTTACTCATAAAGATTTAGTTAAATCAGATTTAATAAATAAATATTATCCAGCACTAGCGCAGTCTGCTGCAGCAATTGGGTCTACTCAAATTAGAAATAGGGCTACAATTGGTGGTAATATCTGTAATGCAGCTGCCTGTGCGGATACTTTAGGGCCTTTAATTGCCTTTGAAGCAAGAGCTATTCTTGAGTCGGTAAATGGTAAGAGAACAATGGATGTTTCTGAGTTTGTAAAATGGCCATATGAAACTGAAATAAATGACAATGAAATTCTTATATCATTTACATTGCCAAAACCTGAAGAAGGGACATTTAGTGGTTTTCAGAAAATAGGAAGGCGTCAGGCTTTGGCTATTACAAGAATAAGTCTTGCAGTTAAAGCAGTGATAGAATCTGGAATAATTAAAGATATTAATTTAGTACCTGGTTCTGCTACACCTGTTCCTACAACATTTTCTGAGGTTGAGGCAGAGATCAAGGGTAAAAAATTATCAGAAATAGATTCAAAAGAGATTGGCGAAAAAGCTGCAGAAGAGATGGTTGGAATAACCGGAGAACGCTGGTCAACTCCATATAAAAAGCCTGCACTGGCTACTCTTTTCCGCAGAGCAATTAAGAATCTTCAGGAGGAGGTAGCAAATAATGGTTAATGTGAAATTTACTGTTAATAATAGAGAAGTAGAAGTCAAAGTTGATCCAACTGAAAGGCTACTTGATACTCTAAGAGATAAACTTAATCTAACAGGAGTCAAAGAAGGCTGTGCTGTAGGAGAATGTGGAGCCTGTACCGTTCTTTTTGATGGTGAGGCAATGAATTCATGCTTGATCCCAACTGTTCAGGCTGAAGGTAAAGAAGTTTTAACAATTGAAGGCCTGGGAACAAATGATACGCTTGATCCTTTACAGCAGTCATTTATTGATTATCAGGCAGTCCAATGTGGTTTCTGTACACCAGGTATGATTTTATCAGCTAAAGCATTATTAAATAAAAACTCAAGTCCAACCAGAGAAGATATAAAAGAAGCAATAGATGGCAATCTTTGTCGCTGTACTGGTTATGAACAGATTATTCAGGCTGTTCAGAATGCCGCTGATGGTGAGGTGGAAGCCTAAGTGACTGCTACCCTATTTAAAGATGTTCGGTCTATTATTACTATGGATGACGACAAACGCAGACTTTCCAATTATGATCTTTTAGTTGAAAATGGGAAAGTAGCAGCTATTGAAGAAAATATTGAGCTTACAGATAGAGAAGATTTAGAAATTATCGAGGCTGGAAGCTATTTTATGTTTCCAGGCCTCGTTAATACCCATCACCATTTTTATCAGGTTTTAACCAGGAATATAAGAGCTGTTCAGGATGTTGAACTATTTGATTGGCTTAAATATTTATATCCGATCTGGGCTAATTTAACACCAGAAGCTGTTTATTATAGTGCGCTTGTCGCCTGTGGTGAGCTTCTTAAAACTGGTTGTACAACTGCCCTTGATCAGTATTATGTCTTCCCTAAGCAACAGGACTTAAATATTCTAGACCAAGAGTTTAAAGCTGGTAAAGATATTGGGATTCGGCTCCATGCCTGTAGAGGCAGTATGTCACTGGGAGAAAAAGATGGTGGCCTACCTCCTGATGAAGTAGTTCAGACAGATAAAGAAATTCTTGAAGATACAAAAAGAGTAATTGAAAAATATCATGATCCAGATCCCTTTGCAATGCAGAGGGTAGTAGTATCTCCATGCTCTCCATTTTCAGTCACTAAAGAGTTGATGGAGCAATCAATTAAATTGGCAAGGGAATATGGAGTTTTAGCCCATACTCATCTTGCAGAAACAAAGGATGAAGATGATTTCTGTCAGGAAAAATATGGTCTTACTCCTCTAGAATATATGGAAGAAGTAGGTTGGATTGGTGAAGATGTCTGGTTTGCTCACGGAGTTCATCTTAATAGGGATGAACTTAAGAGAATGGCAAAAGCAGGCACAGGAGTAGCCCATTGTCCTGCCTCAAATATGAAATTATCATCAGGTGTGGCTCCAGTTCCAGAGATGTTAGAATTAGGTGTACCAGTAGGCCTTGCAGTTGATGGAAGTGCCAGTAATGATGGCTCAAATATGATTGCTGAAATGCGACTTGCCCTTTTACTCCATAAGCTACAACATGGAATTACTTCTGTTGGACCTGAGGACATACTTGAAATTGCAACCAGAGGAGGCAGTCAAATCTTAAAACAGCCAGAAATTGGAAGTTTAGAGCCAGGCAAGGCAGCTGATTTATTCTTAATTAATAGTAAGAGATTAGCCTATGCTGGTGGTTTATCAGACCCGGTATCTGCATTAATTAATACAGGAACCAGTCATGAAGTCGACTTAACAATGGTTGCCGGTGAAATAGTTGTGCGTGATGGCAAATTAACTACTATTGATGAAGAAGAAGTTGCAGCTCAAACAAATAGACTGGCTGAAGAAATGCTTTCTGAGGAGGGGGCATAATGCTTATAATAAAAAATGGAACGATATTAACTTTCAATAAAGATGATGAAGTTATAAAAAATGGTGCTATAGTTACTGAAGGAGATAATATTCTGGCCATAGGAAAATCAGTTGATCTTACCGAAAAATATCCTGAGGCGGAGGTAATTGATGCTAAAGGAGGTCTGGTTATTCCAGGACTGATAAACTCCCATATGCACTTTTACAGTACTTTTGCAAGGGGGATGGATCTTAAAACAGATAAGCCTCCTGAAAATTTTATCGAGATACTTGAAAAATTATGGTGGAGAGTTGATGAAACTTTATCAAATAAAGATGATCTGTATTACAGTGCAATTTATCCAATATTAGAAGGTATTGAATATGGTACGACTACTATTTTTGATCATCATGCCAGTTTTGGGATGATAGAAAACTCCCTTGATATTCTAGCTGAAGCTGTAGAAGATGCTGGTATTAGGGCCAGTCTTTGTTTTGAAGCTTCTGACAGAAATGGTGAAGAAAAATCGGAAGCAAGTATTCAAGAAAATATTAGATTTATTGAGAGTTTAACTGAAGATCAAAAAGATTACTTAACAGGTAAGTTTGGTCTTCATGCTTCCTTTACTTTAGAAGACTCTTCTTTAAAAAGAATTGGAGAAGAAGCAGCACGACTTGGAGTACCCTGTCATCTTCATGTTGCTGAGGGTAAGGCTGATGTAGAAGATAGCAAAAAGCGGGGATACTCAGGAGTTGTAGAAAGACTTGATAAATTTAATATTCTTCAACCTGGTACCCTGGCTATTCATGGTGTCCATTTGTCTCAAGAAGAGTTTTCTGTATTAGCTAATCGAAACAATTACCTAATTCATAACCCTCAATCTAATATGGGAAATGCAGTTGGAGCTGCTGATTTACTGGCAGCAGATAAATCAGGTTTAAGAATAGGTCTGGGCACAGATGGTTATACAACTGATATGTTTGAAAGTTTAAAGGTAGCAAGTGTTTTACCCTCCCATGAAACAGGTGACCCTAACGCTGGCGGAGGGATAGTTAGAGATATGTTGTTTGATATAAATGGAAAGTTAGCAGGCCAATATTTTGATAAAGAATTAGGTGTGCTCAAAGAAGGTGCTGGTGCAGACATAGTAGTGATAAATTATTCAGGACCGACTCCAGTTAATTCTGATAATTATTATTTTCACTTATTAATGGGGGTTTCAGGTGCTAAAGTAGATACTACAATAGCTCGGGGTAAGGTTCTAATGAAGAATCAGGAGGTGAAAGTTCTTGATGCAGAGAGAATCAAAGCCAAATGTAGAGAACAGGCAGAAGACTTCTGGAAAAGATTCTAAAAAGGTACCGATAGGTAGTGCAGATTTTTTAGCACCAGAAAGTCTTGAAAAGGCATTAGATTATAGAAAAAGATACGGCTTTCAAGCAACGGTTATTGCTGGTGGAACTGACATAATGGTGGATTATTTTGAAAGATTGTATGAGGTTAATAGCTGGTTAGATTTAAACAAAATTGAAGAACTCAAAAAAATAGAAATCAATGATGAAAATATAATAATTGGGGCAACAGTGACCCATAAAAGAATAGCTGAACACCAGGAATTACAAAATCACCTACCAATGTTAGCCCAGGCCTCTTCAGAAGTAGGCGCCTGGCAGATTCAGAGTCGAGGAACTATTGGAGGTAATATTGTTACCTCATCACCTGCAGGAGATACTCTGGCTCCTTTGTTAGCCTATAATGCAAAGGTTGTTCTCCAATCAAAAGGTGATAAGAGAATTATCGATATTGAAGATTTCTTTATTGGGCCTAAAGAAAATGTTGAAGAATCTGATGAAATTTTAACTAAAATTATAATCCCTAAACCGTCTAAAAATACTTTAAGTCGCTGGAGGAAGGTAGGAAAAAGAAAAGCGCTTATCATTTCCAGCCTGACAATGGCTATCTTAATAGAAGTTGATGATCAAGGTGTAATTAAGACTGCCAGAGCCTGTTATGGTGCTGTAGCACCAACTCCAATAGAAATTAGAAATGTAGGAGATTATTTAGAAAGACAAAAGTTAAAAAATGTTGATCCTAAAAAAGTTGGAGAGATTGCTGTATCTGGAATTTCTCCTATTGATGATATAAGAGGAACAGAGCAATATAGACGTCAGGTCACATATGATTTAACTATAAATGCAATTAAAGAAATGGCCAGTGAACTATAGGAGGTGCTTGTGAATGGAAATCAAATTTACAATAAATGGAGAAGAACGGACTGAACAGGTCAAACCAAATCAGCGCCTTCTCGACTTAATAAGAAAAGATTTAGGGTTAGTTGCTGCAAAAGAGGGCTGCGGCAAAGGAGAATGCGGTGCCTGTACAGTTATTATGAATGGAGAACCTGTAACATCATGCCTTGTTTTAGCAGCACAGGCTGATGAAGCAGAGATTTTAACAGTTGAAGGACTTGCTGAAGGAGATAATCTTCATCCTTTACAGGAAGCATTTATTGAGGCTGGAGCGGTTCAATGTGGATTCTGTATTCCTGGCTGTATTATGACAGCTTACTGTCTATTAAAAGAAAATAGTTCTCCAACACGTAATGAGATCCGAACAGCTCTGGCAGGAAATATCTGTCGTTGTACCGGATATCAAAAGATTATAGATGCTGTTCAATTAGCAGCCAAAAACATGGCTGCTGGAGGTGAAAATTAATGGCTGAAAGATTTGTTGGAAAAGGAGTAAATAAAGTTGATGCTCAATCAAAGGTTACTGGTGAAGCCAGATATACTGAAGATTTAGTTAATGAATTCGATGATCTTCATTATGTCAGGGTATTAAGAGCGCCTCATCCCCATGCTTATCTCCGTTCAATTGATACTTCTGAAGCAGAACAGGTTTCAGGAGTTGTAGGAGTTTATACAGCAGCTGATTTTCCAGAACTAAATGAATTTGGTTTGATTATTAAAGATCAGCCGGTTTTAGTAAAAGTTGGAGAAAAGATGAGATTTATGGGAGATGCACTGGCCTTTGTAGTAGCTGAAAATGATGAGGCAGCTTTAATTGCCAGAGATAAAATCAAAGTGGAGATAGAGGAATTAGAAGTTGTTTCCAGTGCTCGACAGGCAATTCAGCCAGAATCTCCTGAAGTTCATCAGGATCATTTAATCAAAGTGACCCATTATATAGACGATGATCTAAATCATAGCAATATCATCTGTGACCATTATGTAGAAAAAGGAAATGTTGAAGAAGGTTTTGAAGAAGCAGATCATATATTTGAAAATGAATTTACGACACAGTTCCTGGATCATGTTCCACTTCAGGTTGAAAAGGGAATTGCTGAGTATGATTCAGAATCAGAGGAAATAACTATCTGGGCAGCCACCCAGTGGCTACATGATACCCAGGCAGATATGGCTCAGGCTCTAGGTGTTAGTAAAGATAAGATCAGGATTAAACAGCCAGTAATTGGAGGAGCTTTTGGCAAAAAAGAAGATATTTCTGTTCATATTCATCTTGCCCTGGCAGCAAAAGCAACAGGGAAGCCAGTTGCATTAATTTATAATCGTGAAGAGTCCATGATAGCTCAATCAAAACGACACCCCATGATAATAAGACATAAAACTGGAGTTACAGATGATGGCAAATTGACTGCCTGGCAGACAACCTTAATCGGTGATACTGGAGCCTATGCATCCAGTGGAGTAGCCGTAGTTCACAAAGCATTATATCATTGTACTGGCCCTTATATTGTCCCGAATGTGAGAGGGGTAAGTTATACAGTCTATACCAATAATACTTACTGTGGTGCTATGAGAGGCTTTGGAGCAACCCAGATGGCCTTTGCCTATGATTCCCAGATGGATATAATTGCTGATGAATTAGGTATGGATCCAGCAGAATTCCGATATAAGAATGCCTATAAACCAGGCTCAACTACTCCAAATCAACAGGAATTGAATGAAAGTGTTAATGTTAGAGAAACTATAGAAAAAGTAAAAGAATTATCTGGCTGGGAAGGGGCTGATACTGATGCTTAAAAAAGGCCGTGGTTTAGCAACTATAATGTTTGGCTTCGGTTATGGCGAAGGCTTTCCTGACCATTCAATAGCTGAAATTGAATTTACAGAAGATAAGATATTAATCAGAACATCAGCTGCTGATGTTGGTCAGGGAGTTCAAACAGTGGTTACTCAGATTGCAGCAGAAGTTTTAAAAATAAGTCCTGAGAATTTTGAGATCGTTGAAGGTGATACCCATACAACTCAGAATGCCGGTTCAACTTCAGCAACCAGGCAAACATTTTTTACAGGAAATGCAGTTAAAGAAGCCGCTGAAGATCTGCTAGGTAATATTTATCATCATGCAAGTCAAATATTTACCACCAATCATCCTGAAATGGGAGTTAAGGATGGCAAAGTATATCCCCATGAAGATCCTGGTGAAGAAATGACCTACTGGGAACTGGCAGATAAACTTAAAGAGAAAAATATTGAATTAAAAGGTCGAGGTACTTTCTTTCCTAAGACATATAAGCCAGACCAGCGTACCGGAGAATCCAAAAAAGTTTATGTTGGTTATACCTTTGTTTCTCAGGTTATAGATCTTTTTGTTGATACTTTAACAGGTGAAGTTATAGTAGATAAAGTTCATACTGCTTTAGATGTAGGTAAAGCTATTAATCCTCAGGGAGTAGAAGGCCAGATTGAAGGAGGAACTGTCCAGGGTATTGGAATGGCATTGATGGAAGAGCAGGTAATTGAAAATGGCTTTACAATCAATGCAGATATGAGTCGATATTTGATACCTACGACAGTTGATAGCCCTGAATTTCAGTCTGTATTAATAGAAAGAGAGGATACAAAAGGCCCGTATGGAGCTAAAGGTATAGGAGAACCATGCACAATCGCTGCTGCTCCAGCAGTTGCCAATGCCGTATATGATGCCATAGGTGTTAGGATTAAAGATTTGCCAATAACACCAGAAAAGATAAAAGCAGAACTTGCAAAACAAGAAAATTAGAAATTTAATATAATCTTAATCTAATAAGGAGATGATTGTTAATGGTTGATTTAAGTTTAGAACTATTTGGAACCGAATTCAAGAATCCTGTTATGCCCGCTGCTGGTCCACCAGTCAAGGACGCAAAATTGGCTAAAAAAGCTGCAGACGGAGGTGCAGGTGCAATTGTAACAAAGACGATCTCTGTAGAAGCTGCCCAGGTGCCAAGACCAAATATGGCATCAATTCGTGGTGGGTTTATGAATACAGAACTCTGGTCAGAAATGGGACCAGACCAGTGGCTGGATAATGAATATCCTGAGATAGCTAAACTGGGATTACCGGTAATTGTTGGTCTCGGTTATTCTGCTGAGGAAATAAAAGAGCTGGCAGCAAAGGTTGAACCCTATGCTGATGCCCTTGAACTTTCAACTCATTACTTAGGTGATGACCCGACTCCAGTTGTAGAAAGTATCAAAGCCGCTAAAGAGGGAGCGGACCTACCTGTCTGGGTAAAATTAAGCCCACAGATTGATATTCCAATGTTTGCTAAAGCTGCTGAAGAAGCAGGAGCAGATGGGCTTGTTTTAATTAACTCATTCGGACCAACTATTGACTTTGATGTTAAAGATGGTCGTCCATTAATGGGTAGTGCCAATGGGTTTGGCTGGTTATCAGGCCCGGCTATTTTCCCACTGGCATTAAGAGCAGTCTATCAGGCCGTAACCAGTGTTGATATCCCGGTTATTGGAGTTGGAGGTATTAGCAATGGTATAGATGCAATAAAAATGATAATGATGGGAGCAGAAGCAGTTCAGGTCTGCACAGCGCCTATCGTTAAAGGTCCTGAAGTCTATGGCAAGATAGTTAAAGAGATGGAAGAGTTTATGGAAGAACATGGCTACTCATCCCTTGATGAAATCAGAGGAATGGCTATAGAAGAAATGTATAGTGAAGACAAATTTGAAACAGTAGTTCCAGAAGTTACTGAAGAAAACTGTACAACCTGTATGCTCTGTATTGAAAGCTGTGTCTATTATGCAATTGAACTAGATGAGTCAGAAGAATTTATAAAAATTGATCCTGAGAAATGTGCAGGTTGTGGTTTGTGTGTGACTAGGTGTAATTTTGACGCCTTACATTTACCTCCACAACAATAGGGTTGATTAAAGTGAATAAATCGCTATTAAAAGTTGCTAGAGGAGAAGAGAAAGCCGATCTAGTTTTAAAAAATGGGAAAATAGTTGATTTATATAATTGTGAAATTATTGAAGCTGATTTAGCAATTAGTGCAGGAATAATTGTAGGTTATGGAGAATATAAAGGCAGAGAAGAAAAAGATTTAGAAGGTCAATATATTCTTCCTGGATTTATTGATGCTCATCTCCATCTTGAAAGTTCTATGGTTGAGCCGGCAGAATTCTGCCGGCTTGCAATTAATCGCGGGACATTAACTGTTATAGCTGACCCCCATGAAATTGCAAATGTAAGAGGTGTTGATGGGATTAAATATTTTTTAGATCAGGGCAATCAACTTCCCTGGAATTTCCATCTAATGCTTCCCTCCTGTGTTCCTGCTACTGAAGCAGAAACAACAGGTGCAAATCTAACAGCTGATGATCTTTATAATTTAATTAATGAGCCAGGTATATTTGGGCTTGGTGAAGTGATGGATTATCCAGGAGTTATAAAGGGAAGCGATATAGTCTGGGATAAACTAGAAACCTTCAAAGATTATTTTATAGATGGACATGCCCCGGAAGTTGCAGGCAAAGACCTCAATGCCTATCTTTTAGGTGGAATACAGGCTGATCATGAATGTACAACAGCTAAAGAGGCAAAAGAGAAAGCCGCTCGGGGTATGTATATAATGATCAGGGAAGGCTCAGTTACAAAAGATATGGAAGAATTATTACCTGCTGTTAAGGATATTAACCATTCCTCTTTTATGCTGGCTACTGATGATAGACATGCAGATGACCTTCTATTGGAAGGCCAGATAGATCATCTCATTAAAAGAGCCATTGAATTAGGTATGGAACCAATCAAAGCATATCGACTTGCTACTTTAAATCCTGCTAAAGCTTTAGGTTTGAATGATAGAGGGGCTATTAGTCCAGGCAAGAGAGCCGACCTAGTAATACTTCAAAATCTGGAAGAAGTAAAAATATCTGAAGTATATAAAGATGGTGAGCTTATTTCAAAAGATTATGAGGCCCTCAACTTCCCGGAGATAAATAAAAATACTGAAATTTATCAGAATGTTATTGATACTGTAAATATTTCAGCAGTTAAACAAGAAGATTTTTCCTTGCCCCTTGCTAAAACCTATCGAGTTATTGAGATAGTCGAAAACCAGATAATTACAAGGGAGAGACAAATTGAAAGAGAACCTGGTGAAAATCCAGGAGATTTCTTAAATAGAAATAGTTTAACCAGAGTAGCTGTTATTGAAAGACATAATGCTACAGGAAATATTGGCTTAGGTTTAATTAGTGGCTTAAATATTCAAAATGGTGCTATAGCCAGTTCTATAGCCCATGATTCTCATAATATTATTGTAGCAGGTAAAGGCAGAGAAGATATGTTAGTCGCTGTTGAAAGACTTGAAGAATTATCAGGTGGCCAGGTAGTTGTATCAGATGGTAAAGTAATAGCAGAACTGCCATTACCAGTGGCAGGGTTAATGTCTGATTTATCACTTGAAGAGGTCTCTAAAAGGTTAAAAACCTTAGATCAAGCAGCAGAAGAAATAGGTATAGATATTAAGAGTCCTTTTATGGTGCTGGCATTTCTGGCATTACCAGTAATCCCGGATATTAAAATTACTGATAAAGGGTTATATGATGTTAAATCTTCAAAACATATAGATTTAACCTTAAACTAAATTATACTAAGGAGGTGTTTTACAAAAAAAATATATAATAGTTAATTCTGATTATGTTGGTGTCATAGACAATACAAGGAGGTAATAAAAAAGATGGCAAAAGACAGTCAGGTAGAACCAGCTAAGGAAGGCTTTTTGAATGATGTCTTTAAATTAAGAGAAAATAACACAAATGTTAAGACAGAAGTTATTGCAGGTATTACTACATTTATGACAATGGCCTATATTATATTTGTTAACCCTTCAATTTTAAGTGATGCAGGAATGCCATTTGAAGGTGTATTTATTGCAACTATTGCCGGTATAATACTCGGTACACTGGCAATGGCAATCTTAACTAACTATCCATTTGCTCTGGCTTCAGGAATGGGTCTAAATGCATTCTTTGCTTATACAGTTGTAATAGGTATGGACGTTGCCTGGCAGGTAGCGCTTGGTATTATATTCTTTGAAGGATTATTATTTATTGCTTTAAGTGTTACCCCGGTCCGAGAAATGATTGTAAATTCAATTCCTATGTGCTTAAAAACCGGTATTTCAACAGGTATTGGCCTCTTTATTGCATTTATAGGATTCCAGAATGCAGAATTAGTAGTAGGTTATGACGCTACATTAGTAACTATTGGTGAAGTTCTTTCAGGACCAGGTTTAGTAGCTATGGTGGGACTTGTATTTTCTGGTATTTTATATGCCCTTAAAATCAAAGGTGCTTTGCTCTGGGGTATCTTAGGTGCAACTTTATTTGGCTTTATAAATGGAGTAACACCAATGCCGGATGGAATTATAGAATTCCCAACATTTGCTGCCTGGAATGAAGTTTTATTTGAATTAGAATTTGCTGCTGTTTTTGACTTTGGTCTAATTGCTGTTATTCTTTCATTCCTGTTTGTTGATCTCTTTGATACAGCAGGAACCCTTGTAGGTGTCAGTCAGCAAGCTGGTTATCTTGATGAAAATGGAGACCTTCCAAAAGCAAGCAGAGCCTTACTGGCAGATGCTATTGGTACCACCGGTGGAGCTCTATTTGGTACCAGTACAGTTACCACATATGTAGAATCAGCTTCAGGTGTAGCTGAAGGTGGTAGGACCGGTTTAACAGGTGTAGTAGTATCATTCTTATTCTTCCTGTCATTATTCTTTATGCCTATAGTTGGAATTGTACCAGCAGCAGCTACTTCACCAGCCTTAATTATTGTTGGTACCATGATGATGACAAATATAACTAAATTAGACTGGGATGATTATACAGAGATCCTGCCAGCATTTATGACAATGGTAGTTATGCCATTTACTTATTCAATTGCTGACGGTATTGCTGTTGGATTTATTGTCTATCCATTGATCAAATTATTTACCGGCCAGGGCGAGGATGTCCACTGGCTTGTATACGTTCTTGGTGTAGTCTTTGTTGCCTACTTTGTATTCCTATAATAGCAAAATATTGAATAATGATAAAAGGAGCGGGGATTCCCCCGCTCTTTCGTTTATATGAACGCTTGTAAGTTAAGCTGACATAGAATATAATAAAAGAGAAAGTCGATATATTTGGATACATATTCAAAGGGACCTGGCGGTTACCCGACGGTTACCAAGCGGTATCTTTGAGCAAATTTCACAAAGTATTTTTAGATACCATTTATAAAAATTTAATAGCTATTTATAAAGGGAACTGGCAAATAATCTAGAATAAAAATTATATGGTAAGTAATATTATTATTAAACGAGGAGGGTATATTTTGGACGATAAATTCAAAGAGCTTAAAGAAAAGCGAGAAAAGATTAAATTAGGCGGCGGTCAGAAGAGAATTGACAAGCAGCATGATAAAGGAAAATATACTGCCAGAGAGCGGATCGATATGCTTCTAGATGATGGCAGTTTTCAGGAAATTGGAATGTTTGTTAAACATAGAGTAGGCGATCTTGGCCTTGATGAAAAAGAGATACCAGGTGAAGGTGTCGTTACTGGTAGAGGAACAATTAATGGTAGAAACATCTTCGTCTTCGCCCAGGATTTTACAGCCATGGGCGGCTCATTAGGAGAGATGCATGCCAAAAAAATCTGGAAGATTATGGACCTGGCTGAAAAGGCAGGAGCACCACTAATCGGCCTTAACGATTCAGGAGGAGCCAGAATCCAGGAGGGAGTTCATTCCTTAAGCGGTTATGGTGGAATATTTTATAGAAACTCCCGTAATTCAGGAGTGATTCCTCAATTATCAGTTATTCTTGGTCCCTGTGCCGGAGGTGCAGTCTATTCACCTGCACTAACAGACTTCATCTTCATGGTAGATAAAACCAGTAAAATGTTTATTACCGGCCCTCAGGTTATTAAATCTGTTACCGGGGAAGAAGTATCTGCGGAAGACCTCGGCGGTGGCATGGCTCACAACCAGTTCAGCGGGGTAGCACATTTCCTCGATGATAATGAAGATGCCTGCTTTGATAGAATCAAAAAATTATTGTCATTTATTCCAGACAATAATATGCAGTCACCTCCATTTAAAGAAACCTCAGATCCCCTTGATAGAACTGAGGAAGTACTAAGAACTACTGTACCAGAATCACCAAATAAAGCCTATGATATAAGAGATGTTATAGAACTAGTAGTTGATGATAAAGATTTCTTAGAAGTCCAACCT
This sequence comes from Halonatronomonas betaini, assembly GCF_015666175.1. Lineage (NCBI taxonomy): Bacteria > Bacillati > Bacillota > Clostridia > Halanaerobiales > Halarsenatibacteraceae > Halonatronomonas > Halonatronomonas betaini. Next base: position 24,719 of record NZ_JADPIE010000010.1, read on the forward strand.
TATTTTGCAGCCAATGTTGTTGTTGGTTTTGCCAGATTAGGTGGCCATAGTGTTGGAATCATAGCCAATCAGCCAAAAGTAAAAGCAGGCTGCCTTGATATTGATTCCTCAGATAAAGCGGCTCGTTTCATCCGTTTCTGTGATTCGTTTAATATTCCACTACTAACTTTAACTGATGTCCCTGGTTATCTACCTGGGGTAGAACAGGAGCATGGTGGAGTCATCAGACATGGGGCAAAGCTATTATACTCTTATAGTGAAGCGACAGTACCTAAATTAAATGTCATATTAAGAAAAGCATATGGCGGTGCCTATATAGCTATGAGTAGTAGCCATCTAGGAGGAGATTACGTCTTTGCCTGGCCACAGGCTGAAATAGCAGTTATGGGTCCACAGGGAGCAGCCAATATCATCTATCGTAAAGAGATTAAAAATGCCGACAACCCAGAAGAAGTCAGACAGGAAAAGATAGATGAATATAGAGAAAGCTTTGCCAATCCGTATCAGGCTGCAGCCCAGGGTTTTGTTGATGATGTAATCTTGCCTGAAAATACAAGGCCAGAACTTATCCGGGCATTAGAATCAATCAAAGAGAAAAAAGATGAATTACCAGATAAAAAACATGGTAATTTTCCTGTATAAATATTTTCAAGAATTGAAAGGGGGAGAATATGTCACCTCTAGAATTAATTAGAGATGCAGAAACTCTGGCAGAAATGACTTTAGGTGAAACTCTGGTTGCTGGAGTTCAGATAGCATTGGTTGGTATGATTGTTGTCTTTAGTATCTTATTTTTATTAATGGTTTCAATTAAAATAATGGAAAGGCTGGTTAATGGAAATGATTCAGATAGACCTACTAAAAAGGCTAAACCAGATCCAGATAAAGACCCAGGGGGAAAACCTAAACCTGAACAGGATTCATTAGATCCAGAAATTCTGGCAGTAATAACAGCTTCAATTCAAAGCTTTTACGGTCCAGATAAAAAGTTTAAGATTTTAAGAGTTAAAGACCATCAAGAAAATATTTCAGCCTGGGGCCAGCAGGCCAGAGGCGGTAGAAAGAAATAATTATTGAGGAGGAAATATCTTAATGAGTAAAAAGTTTAAAATTACAGTAGAGGGAAAAACATATGAAGTTGAAGTCGAAGAATTAGGTGCTACCAGTTCTTCAAACCCTTCACCTGCACAGCCTGCTCAAAAGTCTGAAAGAGTACAGGCACCAGCATCTAAAAAGTCAGCAGCAGGAGCCAAAAAACAACAACCAGCAGCTACCGGTGGTGGAGTTGTTGAAGCACCAATGACAGGTAAAATTATTGATGTAAAAGTATCAAAAGGTGAAGAAGTTAGTCAGGGAGATCTAATAGTTGTTTTAGAAGCAATGAAAATGGAAAATGAGATATATGCTCCAGCAGCAGGAGAAGTAACTGAGATTATGGTTGCTGCTGAAGATTCAGTAGACTCTGGTGACCCTCTTTTAAAGATAGAGTAGGCCCAGTAAAAGGAGGTTAAGACTTTGTTTTCAACATTGGTCGACTTTTTTAGCGAGTCAGGCTTAGTCCTTATTGGTTATAGAGAAATTATAATGATTGTAGTTTCATTTGTACTATTATATTTAGGAATCGTCAAAAAATATGAACCGTTATTACTTATCCCAATAGCCTTTGGTATGCTTTTAGTCAACCTGCCAATGACCGGTTTAATGGCAGAAGCAACATCAGACCAACCGGCTGGTTTATTCCAGTATTTCTATATGGGTAACGCCTTAGGTGTCTTTCCGCCGTTAATCTTTTTAGGCGTAGGAGCGATGACAGATTTTGGTCCGCTTATCGCCCATCCTAAAAGTCTACTTTTAGGTGCTGCCGCTCAATTTGGTATTTTTGTAACTTTTCTCGGTGCAGTTTTACTGGGCTTTACAGGTCAGGCAGCAGCACCAATTGGTATTATCGGTGGGGCCGATGGGCCAACTGCTATTTATCTATCAAGTTTAATGGCACCTGAATATCTAGGAGCAATAGCCATAGCAGCTTATGCGTATATGGCCCTGGTACCAGTGATTCAACCACCAATTATGAAACTTTTAACTAATGAAGAAGAAAGAAAGATTAAAATGGAACAGCTCAGGCCTGTTTCCAGGAAAGAAAAGATTATCTTTCCAATAATGGTTTCTGTAATTGTAATTCTATTAGTTCCAGCTTCAGCTCCTTTGGTTGGAATGTTAATGCTAGGTAACCTCTTTAAAGAAGCAGGGGTAGTCGATAGATTAAGTGATGTTGCTCAAAATGCTCTGGTTAATACAGTTACTATCTTTCTTGGAGTAGCAGTTGGAGCAAGTGCTTCAGCAGATAGATTCCTTCAGGCAGATACATTACTTATCCTTGTTCTTGGTGTTGTGGCCTTTTCCTTTGGTACAGCTACAGGCCTTATCCTTGCTAAAATCATGAATTATTTCAGCAAGAGCAAGATCAATCCTTTAATAGGAGCAGCCGGGGTTTCAGCAGTTCCAATGGCTGCTAGAGTCGTTCAGAAAATTGGCCAGCAGGAAAATCCATCAAACTTCCTTTTGATGCATGCTATGGGGCCAAATGTAGCAGGAGTAATAGGTTCAGCAGTTGCAGCTGGCGTCCTATTATCGATCTTCGGTTAAGTGATTGCTATGGAAGTATATGCACTTGTTGGGCCCAGTGGCAGCGGTAAAAGTCATCGAGCCAGAGTTGTGGCCTATGACTATGACATTCCTTTGATTTTAGATGATGGTCTTTTAATCCATGATGGCAAAGTTATTGGCGGTTCCTCAGCTAAAAAGGAAAATAGTAGACTTGCTGCTATTAAAAGAGCTATTTTTCATTATTCAGACCATCTAGAAGAGGTTAAAAAAGCTATCAGAGAAAGCCAGGCCGATAAGATTCTGGTTCTTGGTACCTCTATTGAAATGGTAGAAAAAATAGTTTCCAGATTAGAGTTACCAGAAATAACGGAAATGATAATGATCGAAGATATTGCTTCAGAAGATGAAATAGCCCGGGCTATTGAAACAAGGGCCCGGGAAAACAAACATGTTATTCCTGTTCCGACAATTGAAGTAAAAAGCCAGTTCCTCGGCTATTTTATCGACTCCTTAAAGGTTTTATTTAATCGGGAAGAGGATGACCTGGCCAGAGAGAGTACAGTAGTTAGAGCCAGATTTAATTATCTAGGTGGCCTGATAGTCTACAATAAAGTATTTAGAGATGTAGTTTATTATATCTCGGATCAGGCAGATATTATAAGTCAGCTTAGAAATGTTAGAATCTCAAAAGAAGAAGACGGCATGACCATATTTGTAGTAGTTATAATCAAGTATGGATATGTAATCCATGAGGCTTTAAATGATTTCAAGCATAATCTGGCCAATTCTCTTGAGAGATTTACAGGAATAGATGTCAAGGCTATTAATGTTGAAGTAGCAGGCATGGAGGTTGATAAAGATGATCTCAGCAATAATTCTAGCAGCAGGTGAAGCAAGTAGAATGGGTAAACTTAAACAGTTATTACCCTGGGAGGATAGCACCATTCTTGGAACAGTAATAAAAAATATACAGGAATCCAGGCTGGAAGGACAGATCCGGGTAGTTCTTGGTGCTGAATCAGATCGAATTAAAAGAGAATTATCAGATTACAACTGTCAGTTTCTAACTAATCCTGACTATACAAGGGGTATGTTCAGTAGTGTTATGACAGGAATCCAGAATCTTCCAGAGACTACAACAGGTTTACTCTTTATGCTGGCCGATCAGCCCCTTGTAACTACCGGGATTTACAATAAGCTTATTAATTATTTTAAAGAAGAAGAGCCACTCCTTTTAGTTCCAAGCTATAAAAAGCGACGAGGCCATCCTTTAATAATATCAGCTGAACTCATCCCGGAGATCCATAAATTAGGAGAAGATGGCGATCCTGAAGGTGGCTTAAGATCTCTCTTAGATAAATATGAAGATGATATTGAATATTATAATGTCGATAAAGAGGGCGTAATTATAGACTTAGATTATTATGAAGATTATCAGAAGTATTATTCAGATCATCATTCTTAAGGGTGTGATAATTTGAGCCAATATAAAGTTAACTATAAAATCTGGTTAGAAAAGGAAGACAAGGTTTTTGGTCAGGGGCCTAAAGAAATTCTTGAATTAATAGAGCAGACAGGATCCCTTCATCAAGCGGCCCAAAAGATGAATATGTCCTATAGCCAGGCCTGGAACTTAATAAAAACCTTAGAAGGGCGACTTGGCTTTAAGCTTATCTCTGCTCAGGCAGGGGGCAAAGGTGGAGGCGGCTCCAGTTTAACTGAAGAAAGCCGAAAATTGTTAAAAGATTATTCAAGATTTATTGAAGAAGCAGAAAAAAGTTTAAAAGAGTTAGAGGAGAAATTTTTTTAGATATCGTTATATTAAATCAGATATAACGAACGGGGGTGTCTAATGAGAAATAAGAAAGGTTTAATAGATTTATGGGAGATTAGACCAGGTGAACTAAACTGGTTTATTGGAGCCGGAGGCAAAACTACAACAATAAATAAATTGGCCAGGGGGTTGAATTATCATAATACCATAATTTCAACAACAACAGCAATTCTGAAGCCTGAATCTATTCCCCATAGAGTAGCATTTATTAATAGTTATCAAGAATTATATGATGAAGTTGCTAAATATTCCAGGTCCAGTTATTCTAATCAACAAGTCCTGGTTCTGGCTTCAGCCCAAAAACCACATTCGTTAAGCAGGTTTAAAGGTGAAAAATTGCTTGGTTTAAATCCAGAATGGTTGACAGCAATAGCCAAAGAGTTTCCAGAGTTCTATTACTTAGTAGAAGCCGATGGTTCAGCAAATAGATCGATAAAAATACCTGCAGACCATGAACCAGTCCTGCCAGAAACTATTGATAATTTATTTTTGCTCCAGGGGTTAAGTCCATTAAAAAGATCAATTAATAAGAATTTTGATAAGAGAATAATGCATAGAGCCGATTTATTTGAACATAGTAACAAAAAACCATCTCTTAGTAGTTATAAAATGCTCTACAACCCACTAAATTGGGGTCATAATAGATTTAAAAATGCCAGGCAGATAAGATTTACCTTAACTCAAATTGACAGCAATATATTAGGTTTTTCGAGCTCTTTGATTGACTATTTGTTTAAAGAATATATTAAGCTTGATAATTTAAAATCAATTACCGCAGTCAATTATCGAAAAAAGCCAGAAATAATCTATCATAGTAATAGAGAGGAGTATCTTAATAGTGGATATAATAAATTTAAAAGATATTAAAGTTCTGCTAAAAGGTGGCGGAGATTTAGCCTCTGGAATAGGATATAGATTAAATAGGGCAGGTTTTAATCTGTTGATTGTAGAAAAACCAGAACCAACAGCAATAAGAAGGACTGTCTCCTTTGCCAGTGCAATTTATCAGGGCCAGCTAGAAGTTGAGGGTGTTAGAGGCACTAAAGTAAAAAATATCGAAGAAGCAGAAGAATGCTGGAGTGAGGGGTCAGTACCGGTTATTACAACTAACCAAAAAGATTTATTATCCAGATTCAAACCTGATATAATCATTGATGGCAGAATGTTAAAAGAAAGGACTGATCAGACAATAGATGAAGCCAGGCTGGTCATTGGAATAGGTCCTGGCTTTACAATTAATCAAAATTGTCATCTTGCTGTAGAAACCAATCGTGGTCATCATTTAGGCAGGGTTATTTATGAAGGGTCTACTGCGAAAAACACAGGAAGTCCAGGCAATGTCAATGGTTATACAGATGAAAGGGTAATTCATGCACCTGAAGCCGGAACCTTTCAATCAGATTGTCAGATAGGCCAGAAGGTTAATACAGGAGAGGTAATCGGTAAAGTAAAAAATATAATTTTAAAAACAAAGATATCAGGTGTTATAAGAGGCCTTTTAAAGCCAGGTATCGAAGTCAAAGCAGGCACAAAGCTGGCTGATGTTGATCCAAGATCTGAAGAAAATTATTGTTACTATATTTCAGATAAAGCCCTGGCAATAGCAGGAGGAGTCCTTGAAGCAATTTTTTACTGGTATAATTCAGATAATATGAAAGGGGTCTCATAAATAATGAATAAGTTTTTTTGGAAAGAATTACAGAATTTAATAAAAAGCGGTGAAGCTGGTCTTATTGCAACTTTTATTGATGGAGATTTTTCAGGTAAGTTTTCTCTTTTCGATAAATCTGACCGCCTTGTAATTACTGAAGATAACTGGATATCAAATATAAAAAATAAATCCAAGATTGATATTGATTATTTCAAAAATATATTCAAACAATACAAAAACATTAATCAACCTATTCTGGATAAATTCAGCAGTCAAAATGGCGAGGTAGAAGTATATCTTGAAAATCTCCAAAAGATAGATCGATTGATGCTTTTTGGAGCCGGCCATGTGGCCCAACCACTGGCAAAAATTGCAGCAATGAATGATTTTGCTGTAGAGGTGATAGATGATAGAGCTGATTTCAATAATCCAGATAATTTTCCAGATGCAGAGGAACATCATTGCCAGAGTTTTGCTGAATTTCTTGATAACTATCAACCACAACCAGGTGATTATATAGTTATCGTGACCAGAGGTCATAAACATGATTATGATGTCTTAAAATCAGTTATTTCTGGCGACTGGGATTACCTGGGCATGATAGGTAGCAAGAGAAAAGTTAAATTATTATTTGACGATCTAAAAGAAGAAGAGTTTGATTTAAATAGACTCGAGCAGGTAGATGCTCCAATAGGAGTAGAGATTAATAGCGAAACACCGGCTGAAATAGCAGTATCTATCATGGCTGCAATGATAAAGAGGAGGCGGTCTAACTAATGGAATTAGATATAGTCAATAAATTAGTTGAAGCAGAAAAAGAAAAACTTTCAGTAGTTTTGGCTACAGTCATTAAATCCCATGGATCTTCACCTAGGGAAGAAGGAGCTCAGATGCTGGTCTGGCCTGATAGCTCAATTTCCGGAACTATTGGAGGAGGCCCTGCTGAAGCAAAAGTCATTGAAAAATCAATAGAGATGCTTGAAGATAATAGAAAAGAACCAACTAAACTTCATTTCAAAATGGATAATGATACCTCGGCTAAAACTGGTGGAATCTGTGGTGGAAATGTCGATATATTTTTAGAGCCATATAATTTTAATAATGAGGGAGTGCACTAAATTGGAAAAATTAGCAGTTGAAGATGCAGTAGGACATGTTTTAGCACATGATATAACTGAAATAAAACCAGGAGAAAATAAAGGGCCTGCTTTTAAAAAAGGCGATATTATTAAAGAGGAAGATATCCCCCATCTACTTGATTTAGGCAAGAAGCATATCTATATCTGGGAGAAAAAACCAGGCTATCTCCATGAGAATGAAGCAGCAGCCAGGCTGGCAGATTTAGGCCAGGGCAAGAATGTTAACAGATCAGAGCCATCAGAAGGAAAAATCAATCTCTATGCAGCCAGAGATGGTCTGTTAAAAATTGATAAAGAACTTTTATTTAAAATAAATATCAAAGATAAACTAATGATGGCAACCAGACATAATTATACACCGGTTAAAGAGGGAGACTATTTAGCTGGAACCAGGATTATTCCGTTATTAATTGCTGAAGAAGAGCTTGAAGCAGTTGAAACAGAAATAAAAAATCATAAAATAGTTGATGTTATTCCATATGAAAGTAAAAAAGCAGCTATCATCACAACAGGTAGTGAAGTTTATGATGGTAGAATAAAAGATAAATTCACACCAGTTGTTGAAGAAAAACTCTCTAATTATAATATCAAAACAGTCCATAAAAAGTTAGTAACCGATGATAAAGCTTTAATTACAGAAGCTATAGAAGAGGCAATTGCTTTAGGGGTAGATATAGTAGTCTGCACTGGTGGTATGTCAGTAGATCCAGATGATTTAACACCGGCAGCAATTAAAAATGCAGCTGATGAAGTAATAACCTATGGCGCTCCAGTATTACCAGGGGCAATGTTTATGTTAGGTTATCAGAATGATACGCCTCTGGTTGGATTGCCTGGCTGTGTAATGTTCTCTAAAACAACAGTATTTGATCTAATGCTGCCAAGAATTGCAATCAATGAAAGACTAACTGGAGCAGATATTGCAGCCTATGGTCATGGAGGCTTATGTTTATCCTGTGAAACTTGTGTTTATCCAGATTGTAACTTTGGTAAAGGTGTTTAATTTTCCTCCTCTAAACTATAAATAAAAGCCAATATCTCTGCCACGACCTGATATAAGTCGACAGGGATTTCCTGGCCAATCTCCAGGGCCAGTAGAGTTTTAACAAGATCTTTATCTGTCTGAATCGGGATATTATTCTCCTCAGCTTTCTTTAAAATCTTTTCGGCTATATCGCCTTTACCTTTGGCCAGTATTTTAGGGGCAGAATCTTTTTCAAGATCATAACCAAGGGCAGCAGCCTGCTGCTCTCTATTATTCTTTTTAGTCATTATTATCATCCTTTTTAAGCTTTAATGTCAATATGCCGATATTTATCGATGACTTCTTTAATACTTAGATCATCTTTTATATCAATAGTTTCTGTAATTATTTCTTCCCTTAATTCTAAATTATTGATTTCATCAATAGTTTTAGTCTCAATAGTGACTAGATTATAATTTGATCTAGCAATATTATCTTTTAAAGTTTCTAAATTGTTATCAATAGATTCCTTTAAATTAGCGCTGGTAGTGATAAAATTAGCTTTGATTTTTTTATTTAAAATGTTGATATCTGCTTTAACCGTAGATTTTTCTGAAAGGTCAATAATAAAGCTTAATTGATAACTCTTATTTTCTTTATTTTTATCAGCTTTAGCATCTCTTGTAACTCTCAAATACAATTTATCTGGAGTATTTTTTTCATCATTTATAAATAGAGGTAATTCAATATATAATAGAAGTTGTTGATTCTCACTTAAATTAGAAACCTGATTGAGCATAGTTAAACTAGCAGCAGAAGATAGATTGTCTGATTCAGCAAATAAACTTGTGAAATCACTTTCAGTAAGAAATTCTATAAATTCAGAAAAATTATTAATATTAAAATTATCCGGGAATTGATTTTCATAACTTAAAGCCTCTAGAAAGAACTTTCTTACAGGGAGATTATTTCTATCTAAAAATGCTGCAGCTTTTATTAATAATCTCTGAAGATTAGAATCAGAGTTTTCCGAGATGAATTCAATTAAAGGCACTACTAACTCTGGGTCTAAAGGTAACTCAGAAGCCAGCCAGCTCTGAAAAAATAATGTTTGATTTTCAGTAGATAATTCTCCAAAACTATTAATTAGATTATCAAGGGCCGATGATAATTCTGGACTTTCTTGATCTGCTTTAATAGATAGATTATCATTAATAAAGCTATGGTTATCTTGAATAATTTTTTCCAATTCAAATTTTATAACTTGATTTATTCTTGCAGCCATTATATCCTCCTTGATTAACTTTGAAACCTGATTTAACAAAGCTATTCCAATAGCAGAAGAAAGTGAGTTTGATTTGGAAAATGTATATGAAAATCCACCTTTATTAAGGGTTTTTATAAGTTCAGATAGATTATTAATATTAAAATTATCAGTTGATTGATTTCCTATAGAGATTTCTCTGAAGTCATCAGCAAAACTATCAATTGCTAAATAGTTTTTATTTGAGGAGTTTTCAGCAAATATTTTATTATCATTTAGTAAATTTTGTTCTATTTCAAGCTCAATAATTTGATTAATCATCGAATCTAGAGCATTATCTTTACTTAAATTAGATATCTGATTTAACAAAGCTATTCCAATAGCAGAAGAAATTTTGTTTGAATGAGTAATTATATCTGAAAAACCGCCTTTATTTAAAAATTCAATAAGGTCAGATAGGCTATTAATATTAAAATTTTCAATCAATTGATCTTCATAACTCAAAATCTTTAAGAAGAAATTTTTTACAGAAAGATTATTACTACTTAAAAAATTAGCAGAAGTTATTATCAATCTCTTGATATTAGAATCAGGATTTTCTGATATAAATTTTATCAGTTGTAATGTTAATTCTTGATCTAAAGGTAATTCAGATGCAATCCAGTTTTGAAAAAATGCTTGTTGATCTTTAGTAAATAATTCCCCAAAATCATTAATAAGATTATCAATATCTGATAAAGTTTCTGCAACAGGTTGATTTGCTTTAAAAGAAAACTCTTTATTCTTTAAGCTCTGGCTTTCTCGCATAATCTTTTCTAATTCAACTTTTATAACTTTATCGATCCTTGAAACCATAATATCCTCCTGCTCTAATTGAAGAATTAATCATCAACAAATTCAGATATCAGATCTTTGCCAATTTGATTTAATTTATTTAAGGATTCTTCATCTTCAGAAATTAGATTGTCATCAGTATTGGGATATAAAAATTGAGTGAATTTTTTTGCGTTTATCGCTCTAAAAAATAAAGAAGTTACTTTCTCTAAGGCAATGAATTGGTCTTCGTAACCAGGAGCTCCAGCTGCTCCGATCAAAACAGATCTTCTTTTTTTATCCCTATCTATAATAGGTTCTTCCAGCACATATTTACTGGCCCAGATCGGCTGGCAGCGATCAATCATTTTCTTAATATGAGAGGGCATACCATTAAAATAAATAGGTGAAGCAAGTAAAACTATATCAGCTCTATCAAAATCCTTTAACAACTCAGTCATATCATCATTGAATACACATTTAGCAGTCTTATCACAGTTGAAACAGGCAGTACAGGTTTTAATATCCATCATAAAAGGTTTTATTATTTTTTCAGATATTTCTATATTCTCAGTTACTGCTTTTTCTTTACAGCCATCTATAATTTTATCCAGCATAAAGCTACTATTACTATTAGAACGGGGACTTCCCTTAATTGCAAGTATATTTAACATCTGCTATTACCTCCTATCGATTAATCTAATTGTATAGGCATAGCCTTATTATGTCAATAAACAGAGAAGTCCCCTATAAATTATTTTATTTTACATTATCCTTTTTAGTATCTAAACTATATTTATCATTTTCAGCCAGCAAACTGACTCCCCCAGTATGTTCCGGAATATGATCTTCTTTAGCTTCATAACCAGGTTCTGTATAGGCAAATACCTTGCCCTCAAAATTACGGAGTACGACTTTTCCAGGTGATCTGGATATTAAATATTGTGGATTGACAGGAATCTTGCCTCCTCCACCAGGTGCGTCGATTACATATGTTGGTACAGCCATACCAGTTGTATGCTGTCTTAAAGATTCAATAATACTAATACCTCTATCGACTCTGGTTCTAAAATGTTCAATTCCCTGTGATAGGTCACACTGATAGATATAATACGGCTTAATTCTCATTTTTAATAAACCGTGAACTAATTCCCGCATAATTTTTGGATTATCATTAATACCCTTTAAAAGAACAGACTGGTTACCAACAGGAATACCTGCATCTGCCAGTAATTGGGCTGCTCTTTCTGTTTCAGGTGTGATTTCATCAGGATGATTAAAATGAGTGTTCAAATAAATTGGATGATATTTTTTAAGCATATTCACAAGTTCTGGAGTTATTCTCTGTGGCATGACAACAGGGGTCCTTGATCCAATTCTAATAATTTCTACATGGTCAATCTCCCTTAATTTTTTAATTATCTTTTCCAGTTTTTTATTGGAGATTAAAAGAGCATCTCCACCTGAAATCAGAACATCTCGAACCCTTGGTGTTTCTCTAATATAATCTATAGCCTTTTCAATCTTTCCTAATGGTAGAGATTCATCAGTAGAGCCGGCAAATCTCCTCCTGGTACAATGCCTGCAGTACATCGAACACTGGTCAGTTACAAGTAAAAGAACACGATCAGGATAGCGATGAGTCAAACCTGGTACCGGAGAATCAACATCTTCATGGAGAGGATCTTCCATATCGGCTTTTCCAAGATTTAATTCCTCGGATACTGGTACAGCCTGCTTTTTGATCGGACAATCAGGATCATCATTATTAATTAAACTTGCATAGTAAGGAGTTATAGCCATTCTTAATTTTCCTAGAGCCTGATCTATCTCTTCCTTTTCCTGATCTGTTAGATCAATAACTTTACTTAAATGTTCAACATCAGAAATTCGATTTTTTAGTTGCCAGCGCCAGTCTTTCCAGTCAGATTCTTTAACATCTTTCCAGAGATCAATCTTCTTATATTCCTGCATAAAATTTCCCCCTAATTAGGTTTGGTTTTAAATTTTTATGATCATAGTAATATTAAATGCAATTTTTATGCCAGTTAAATTTTCTTTCTGCTAGCAACTGGACTGGCAATTTCATATAATTTATTGTTATAATAGATAGGAAAGCAATAATAAACTGGAGGTATAAATAATGACTAAATATCCCTGTACAAATATTCATTTAGATAAGATTAGAGAAAACGCCAGCCAGATGAGAGAAAAATGTGCTGCCAGTGGTGTTAAACTTGCTGGAGTTGCAAAAGGTGCTGCCGGAGACCTCAAGGTTGCCCGAGCTTTTCTGGAAGGTGGGATAGAGCAGCTTGCAGATTCAAGAATCCAAAACTTAAAAAAGTTTAAAGAAGCAGGTTTAGAAGCTGAAATGCTGCTGTTAAGATTACCTCATCCCGGGGAGGCAGAGGATGTAATTAAATATGCTGACATTAGTCTTAATACCGAATTAAAGACTCTTAAAGCCCTTTCTAAAGCAGCCATAACTAAAAATAAAAAGCATAAAGTTATAATTATGGTAGATGTCGGTGATCTAAGAGAAGGTGTAATGCAGGATGACCTTCCTGATTTTCTAGTGGAAGCTCTAGAACTGGATGGAATAGAAGTATTAGGAATAGGAACAAATGTAGGTTGCTATGGTGGAGTGCTGCCAACTTCAACTAATACAAAGGTTCTTGTAGATTTAAGAGATAGACTGGAAACTACTCTAAATTGTAAACTTCCAGTTATCTCAGGAGGTAATACCGCCACATCAATCCTGTTAGAAAGAGATGAACTTCCCAGAGGAATCAACCATTTTAGAATTGGTGAAGGAATCATTCAGGGAACCGATGTAACCCATCAAAGAGATTTAATGGGTTTTAACAGGCAGAATATCACCCTGACAGCCCCGATAATTGAGTTGAAAAATAAGCCATCAGTTCCAACAGGAGAGATAGGCCATGATGCCTTTGGCCAGAAGCCAGAATTTGAAGATAAAGGCACCAGGCTTAGAGCAATCCTGGAAGTTGGCCGTCAGGATGTCAGACCTGATGGAGTTAAGCCAACTATTGAAGGTATTGAAGTAATTGGGGCCAGCAGCGATCACCTTCTCCTTGATGTAACAGACTCAGAAAAAGAACTGGAAGTTGGAGATTTAATCACCTTTGAACTGGGCTATGGTGCAATGCTTTCAGCTATGACCACTAATTATCTTTATAGAAATTATATTGATTCAGAGTCTGAATAAACTTTTTCACCATGCTGATAAGTAGCTGTAACCTTTATATCTGAGATATTTTCTGCTGGAACCTTATTAGGATTATCTGAAAGCACCACAAAATCAGCCAGCTGACCTGGTTTTAAGTCGCCTTTATAATTGTTTTCTCCGCTTATCATCGCTCCTGCGCTGGTGAATAAATCCCAGGCCATATCCAGTTCTAATTTCTCATCAGGTCTCCAGCCAGCAGCAGGTTTATTATCTTTATCCTGTCTGGTTATTGCAGTCTGGATTCCCCAGAGAGGGTTGATAGGTTCAATTGGTGCATCAGAACTTCCAGCCAGACAGGCCCCTTTATCAATTAAACTCTTCCAGGCATATGAATTACTGGCCAGGTCTTTGCCTACATATTTTTCAACAAATTTCCAGTCTGTAGCAACAAAGGCAGGCTGGATAGCCAGGTTCATATTTAAATCTCCAAGTCTGGATAGTTGCTCTTTCCTTGAAATCTGGCAATGGATTAGTAAAGATTCATTAATTTCAAAACCATTTTCACTGGCCTTTTCCATGGCATTTAAAGCTGTATCTAACGCCTTATCGCCAATAACATGAATTGCAGCTGTGAAACCATATTCAGCAGCTGTATTCAATAAATTGATCAGCTTATTTTCAGTTAATAATAAATCTCCATAATTAGAATTGCTACTAGAATAAGGCTTGCTTAATGCAGCAGTCCTGGCTCCGAGGGAGCCATCTAACATAATCTTTAAAGGCCCGTGCAATTTCCAGTAATCACCCTGACCGGTCTGGCAGTTATTTTTATTTAGCCATTCTATTTCCTTTAAAGAATTGACCCTTTGCTGTAGCCATAATCTCGGAAAACTATCCCTGTTTTCAATTAATTTATTGTAAGCTGAGAGCATAAGATCAGGCCTATTTATAGCATTAAGATCATCAGTTCCAACTGATGTAATTCCCTGAGCCAGGAGTTTCTTGCTTGCTGATACAAGAGTTTTAACAACTGATTCTGGCTCTGGCTTTGGTAGGTTATCCTCTAAAAGATCTATGGCACTATCATAAAGCCGGCCATCTGGTCGACCATCTTTATATCTTCCAATCCGGCCACTTTCTGGTGCTTCAGTATTCTTATTAATATTGGCCAATTCCAGAGCTTTAGAGTTTAAAGCTGCAGCATGATAGCAGGCTCTGGTTATAATTAATGGCCTGTCATCAACTAAATTATCAAGAACCTTGCGATCAGGCAGTCTCCCGCCAGGTAGGTTTTGATCATGCAATCTAACTGCTCTTAACAATTTATCACTATCTTTATTTTCTAGCCATTTAACAATTTTTGTTTTTAACTCACTTAAAGAATTGACATCTGAAAGGTCCAGAGCTTGAATATCTTTCCCCAGTTGATATAAATGGAGATGGGAATCATTAAAGCCTGCAGTTACAGTCTTTCCTTTAAGATCTACTTTAGGTAGATCCCCCCATTCTCCTAAGAGTGAACTTTTATTTCCAGTCGCAACAACTCTGCCATTTTTCACTAAAAAAGCAGCATCTTCTTCCCAGTCATTATAAGCTTTTCTTAAATTACAATTATAAAATAATCTATTATTCATTATATTTCCTCCTCGAATATAATAATATCATAAAAACTTAAGACTAATAAACACGAAAAATATTTTGCTTTTAGAAAAATATTTTGCACTAAAAGCAGGTATTTTTAAATTAAAATTGAATAGTAATAATTAGAAAGGTAATATTCACTTTATTATAGGGGGAAATATTAGATGGTTAAGCTTGATGATATTATTATGACCGATGATGGCGAAAAATTATTGAATGGTGAAATCTGGCAACAGATTGTTAATTCTCTGGATGAAGGCATGCATATAGTTGATCAACGGGGTAGAACAATCTTATATAATCAAAGGGCATCAGAACTTGATGGACTAAAGCCAGAAGAAGTTTTGGATAAAAATATATTTGAGGCTTTTCCTTCATTGACATATGAAAGCAGCACCCTGATGCAGACTTTAAATAATAGAAAGACATATAATAATGAACAGCAGACTTTTGTTAATAAAAAAGGCCAGCAGATAACAACGATCAATAAAACCTTTCCATTAGTTCTTGCAGATGGTAGCAAGGCAGCTATGGAGATTTCCAGGGATATCACTCACCTTCAGGAAATGGTTGAAAATGTTTCAGATTTAAGAAATAAATTTTATAACCAGAAAAAGTTAAAATCCAATCAGGTTAAAGATAATAATACGACATATACCTTTAAAGATCTAATTGGGGAGGAAAAACACTTTAAGAATCTCATTAAATCAGGGATTAGAGCAGCTCAGAATGATTCTTCAGTTTTAATAATTGGTGAGACAGGAACTGGCAAAGAATTATTTGCTCAGGGAATTCATAATGCCAGTCCTAGAGTCGATAAGCCCTTTATTGCTCAGAACTGTGCAGCTCTACCTAGAAATCTTCTAGAAAGTCTTTTATTTGGAACAGAAAAGGGTAGCTTTACTGGAGCTCATTCTAAACCCGGGCTTTTTGAGCAGGCAGAGGGGGGAACAATTCTCCTGGATGAAATTAATTCTTTAGACTATGATCTCCAGGCAAAATTATTAAGAGTTCTCCAGGAAGGGAAAGTTAGAAGAGTTGGTGGACAAAAAGAGATAGATGTTGATATTAGAGTTATTTCAACAATGAATCAGAGTCCAGACCAGGCCTTTGCAGAAGGGACTCTCCGCCAGGATTTATTTTATAGAATTAGTGTTGTCTCCTTTGAACTCCCGCCTTTAAGAAAGAGAAAGGATGATATTCCAGTATTAGCTGACTACTTTATATCTAATTTCAACCAAAAGTTCGGGCAGAATCTTAATGGAATAAGTGAACAGCTTTTAAATAAGATGAAAAACTATCACTGGCCAGGCAATGTCCGGGAATTAAAGCATATGATCGAATGTGGCTTTAATCTCTGCCAGGATGGTTCCTGCATTGATCTAGAAATTTTACCAGAATATCTCCAGAAGAAATTAAATCAAAATAGTTTCTCTGAAAAGAAAAAAGAAAATAAATTAGAAGAGATTCCTTCAGTTAAAGACCTTTCATCATTATCAGATTACCTTGAACAGATAGAGGTTGAGCTTATTCAGGAAGCTTTAGAACTTGCAGACAATAACATTACTAAAGCTGCCAGAGAATTAGATCTATCCAGACAATCTCTCCAGTATAAATTGAAAAAATATAATATCGAAGTTTAGAGATTTCAGTAAAGTTGGTATAAAATTTGCATATTTATTAAAGATAGAAGAGACTAGAGGAGGATTTATATGAATCTTTGGTTGATTGTGGCATTTTTAGTAGCTGGTTTTTTATTTGGTTTCTGGCGACATCAGGATAAAAGAGTAAGTAAAGCTTCAGATCTGGTAATATTTTTTGGTCTGATGGTTTTAATCTTTATCATGGGAACTAGAATTGGTGCCGATGAAGAAGTCATAGCAGATCTCGGTCAGATAGGTTTTCAGGCCTTTGTCATAGCAGTTGGTGCTATTGCAGGAAGTGTAATCTTTCTTTATCTATTTTCATTTTATCTAAAAGCAGCTCTGGATCATAAGGAAGGCTCAGTTGATGGCTATCAGGAGATGGTTACAGCTGAAAATGGTGGAGCTTTAAAACTGACAGGCCAGATAATGGCTATAGTCATAGCTGGATTAGTTACTGGCTGGCTCTTATTGCCCCAGACAGTTCTGCCAGTATTAGAAAATCTAACTGTAGCCGCCCTGGCAATCTTACTTTTAGGTGTTGGCATAGATATTGGCCAGAATAGATTGATTTTTAACCAGATCAGAGCATTAGGAATCCGTTTAATCATAATTCCTTTATTTGTAGCATTAGGAAGTATTTTAGGTGCTGTTATTTCCGGAACCATAATTGGTCTGGCTGCCAATGAAACAGCAGCAGTCGGTGCTGGTTTTGGCTGGTATAGCCTTTCAGCAGTAATGCTCACAGATTTACATAGTGTTGAGTTAGGCTCTCTGGCATTTTTAACAAATATCATCAGGGAGTTGCTGGCTTTAATCTCCATTCCACTGATATCAAGATTTTTAGGAGGAATCCCGGCAATTGGACCAGGAGGGGCGACAACAATGGATGTCACCCTGCCTTTATTAAGGGAATCTGGTGGTGAGGCAATAGTCATTCCAGCCTTTATCAATGGAGTAATTCTTTCGACCTTGGTCCCAATTCTGGTTCCTTTCTTATTAAATCTATAAAGGAGTGAAGAAATGGCTGGAAAGTTAATAGATGAAATTTTAATAAAAAACAAAAATTCAGATATAAAAGTTATCTCATTAATTGGACTGGCAAAGAATGCCGGTAAAACAGTGGCCTTTAATCAGCTTGTATCAGAGTTAGCCCATGAAGGCTATCAACTCGGACTGGTCTCATTTGGCAGGGATGGGGAAGAGATAGATGCAGTTACAAATAAAGAAAAACCAGGAATAACTATACCTTCCGGGACCTATTTTGTTACAGCAGAAAATGTTAAAGCAGATCTAAATACTGAGTTTCAGGTTTATAAAACAACTGATATTTCAACAACATTAGGCAGAGTTAATATCTATAAGAATACAGGTTTCTTTAATAAAGAGATAGAACTTGCAGGCGTCAATAGAATTAGTAATCTGGAAAAAATCAAAAAGTTCTTAGCTGAAAAGGTTGAATACCTGATTGTTGATGGAGCTTTGGATAGAAAAAGTTCATCTCTGCCAGGACTATCTGATAAAACAATACTGGCCACAGGGGCAGTTCTTGCTCCAGATATTGCTGGAGTTATAGATAAAACTTCACTGGCTGTTAAAAAGCTGCTTCTACCCAGGGTCCAATCTGATGAAGAAAGAGATATTTATCAAAAATTAATTAGTCAGCATCAGAGTAAGAATAAAGAATTACCAGGGGGCTGGCTGGTAGAAGTTGAAAGCAGAGATGGAGATAGTAACCCTGAAATTAAAAATCTCATTGAGCTAAAATCTAATAGTTCTTTAGGTATATCAAGAGAATTAGATAAGAAATTAAAAAAAATATCAACAGATCAAACTACTTCTAAAACCCTGGTTTTATCAGGGGCTTTAACCGATAGTCTCGGGCAGAAACTATCTGAAGATCATAGATGCAGAAACTTTAAAGTTGTTATTCAGGATGGTACTAGAGTATTTTTAAGGAAGAGATATTTAGGCTTACTTAAAAGGAATCAGGTTAAAATTGAAGTATTAAAAGAGATTAATCTGGCTGCAATCACAGTCAATCCACATAATCCAGAAGGAAGAGATCTGGATTCAAAAGAAATAAGAGAAGAACTAAAAAGTTTATTTCCTGAAATACCTATATATGATGTAAAATCAACAGATTACTATAGCAAAAAATAGCAACTAGTCTATTTATTTTTGGGGGGGATTAATTAGTATGGCAAAATTAGATTTAGATCAGAATAAAGTTGAGCGCTGTCGCGCTGCTTCAGTCAGTATAGCTGATAGTGTTGATAATTACATAGAAGGATTAACAACAACTTCAGTTGAACGGACTATATTAAGATTGTATGGAATTGATGGGGTAGATTCTGAAGAGATACCGGTACCTAACCTTATTGTCGAGCAACTCGATAAAGCAGATTTATTAAAAACTGGCGCTGCAATCAGGCTTGGCCAGGCATTGCTTGAAAGCAAAATGAGTGTAGAGGACTTATCAGAAGCAGTAGCAGAAAATAAAGCTGATATTGTTAAGTTGGTCAATAACTCTAATCATAACATCAGTAAAGTTAAATCCTATATGAGAGAAATGGCCAGTGATAGGGCCAAAAAGATTAAAGCTACCAGAGAAAAGAGAGATGAATTACAGCAGGAATATCCACCAGGACCTAAGCCCTGGTTATACGTAATCGTGGCCACAGGTAATATTTATGAAGATGTTCAGCAGGCCAGAGCAGCAGCCAGGCAGGGAGCTGACATTGTTGCTGTTATAAGAAGTACAGCCCAGAGCCTTTTAGATTATGTCCCCTATGGACCAACGACAGAGGGTTTTGGCGGAACCTATGCAACCCAGGAAAACTTTAAGATAATGCGGGAAGCCCTTGACGAGGTAGGCCAGGAAGAAGGCCGTTATATCCAGCTTGTTAATTATTGCTCCGGGCTCTGTATGCCAGAGATAGCAGCCATGGGAGCCATTGAAAGGCTGGATATGATGTTAAATGATGCCATGTACGGAATCCTTTTTAGAGATATTAATATGAAGAGGACTTTTGTCGATCAATATTTTTCCAGGTTGATAAATGCCTACGCAGGCATTATTATTAATACAGGAGAAGATAATTATCTCACAACTGCAGATGCCTTAACTGAAGCCCATACAGTTGTGGCCTCTCAATTTATTAATGAGGAACTGGCCAGCAGAAGTCAGTTGCCACCTGAACTAATGGGTCTTGGCCATGCCTTTGAAATTGATCCAACAGTTGAAGATGGCTTCCTGCTAGAAATTGCCCAGGCTCAACTGGTAAGGCAGCTATTTCCTGAGGCACCATTAAAATATATGCCACCAACAAAATATATGACTGGCGATATCTTTAAAGGTCATCTCCAGGATGGCATGTTCAATCTAACATCAATTTTAACTGGCCAGGGTATTCAGCTATTAGGAATGCTAACCGAGGCAATCCATACTCCTTTCATGCAGGATCGGGCCCTCAGCCTTGATAATGCAAAGTATATCTTCAATAATGCCAGAAATCTTGGCGATGAGATCCAGTTTAAACCTGATGGTAAAATTCAAAAGCGGGCTGATCAGGTTCTCGATGAAACTGTTGAGATGCTTGAAGAGATAGCTGAAGAAGGCTTAATCTCAGCCCTTGAGTCAGGACTTTTTGCCGGAATTGAAAGGCCAAGAGATGGCGGCAAAGGCAAAGATGGTGTAATCAAAAAATCATCAGACTATTACAATCCCTTTGCTGAAATATTTAGAAAGGAGTTGATTGCCAGTGAGTAGAGACTTAACAGCTGTTAAACCATATGGCGATACAATGAACGATGGTAAAATTCAGTTAAGCTTTACATTGCCAGTTCCAGCAGGCCCTGAAGGAAAAGAAGCAGCTAGAAAAATGGCATCCCAGCTCAATCTAAAAGAAGTAGAAGTTGTTCATACCAGGGATCTTGGCGAAGATTTCTCATTTTATGTTGTCTATGGCCAGACCGACAAAACAGTTGATTATACTAAAATCAGAGTGGCCCGAGCAACAACATCAGTAATGGACTATTACGAGATAAATGATTATATAGAAGAACATATCGGCCGCCCCTTAAGAGTTGTTGGAGCCTGTACCGGCTCTGATGCCCATACAGTTGGCCTTGATGCAATCATGAACATGAAAGGTTACTCCGGAGAATACGGTCTTGAGCGGTATCCAATGTTTAAGACACTCAATCTTGGCAGTCAGGTTCCAAATGAAGAATTAATTCATAAAGCCCTGGAATTTGAAGCAGATGCTATTTTAGTATCCCAGGTTGTAACCCAGAAGGATATCCATGTTAAGAATCTAACTGAATTAGTAGAACTATTAGAGGCAGAGAGATTAAGAGATAAATTCACAATAGTTGTTGGTGGACCAAGAATCAGTCACGAGCTTGCACTTGAATTAGGATTCGATGCCGGGTTTGGAATTGGAACACTGCCACCGGAAGTAGCCTCATTTTTAGCAGAAAAATTAAGCTCTGAAATTAATAAGGAGGAGAATTAATCATGATTACAGCTAAAATCCGTCTCAGAATGAGTAATGCCGATGCCCACTATGCAGGTAATTTAGTTGATGGCGCAAAGATGTTAGAACTTTTTGGCGATGTAGCCACAGAATTATTAATAAGAAATGATGGAGATGAAGGACTCTTTGTCTCCTATGATAATGTCGAATTTACAGCCCCAGTTTATGCCGGTGATTATATTGAAGCCAGAGGGAAAATTGTAAAAGTCGGTAATTCTTCAAGAAAAATGGAATTTGAAGCCTACAAAGTTATTGCACCAGCTGAAGACGCAGAATTCGAATCAGCTGCCCAGGTCCTTGATGAACCGGTGCTTGTCTGCAGAGCAGAGGGAACCTGTGTCGTTCCAAAAGAAAGACAGCGGGAAGTGTAATCCATGGATAAACTAATTATAACAGCAGCAATCTGTGGAGCCGAGGTAACAAAGGAGGATAATCCCAACTTACCGATAACTCCAGAGGAGATAGCCCTTGAAGCCAGGAAAGCTGAAGAAGCTGGAGCAGCCATAATCCATCTCCATGTCAGAGATGAAGATGGTCAGCCAACCCAGAGCAAAGAGCGTTTTGCCGAGGTTATTGAAGCTATCGAATCTGAAGGTGTTACAGCAATTATTCAACCCTCAACAGGCGGGGCAGCAGGTATGAATTGGAAAGAAAGAATTCAACCAGTTTATTTAGAACCTGAGATGGCCACCTTAGATTGCGGAACAACTAATTTTGGTGATGAGATCTTTGTAAATGATCTTCCATTAATGCGGAATTTCGCAAGAGAGATGCGGGACCTTAATATACTGCCAGAGTTAGAATGTTTTGAACCAGGCCATATTTATAATGCCCTGCAATTAAAGAGAGAAGGTCTTCTTACTGGACATCTCCATTTTGATCTGGTTCTGGGAGTTCCAGGGGCAATGCCAGCCTCAATAAAAAATCTCCTATTTATGGTTGAACATCTACCTGAAGAGGCAACCTGGACAGTGGCAGGAATTGGCCGCCATGAGCTCAGTCTGGCCTGTCATGCCCTGGTAATGGGCGGTCATATCAGAGTCGGTTTTGAAGATAATATCTATTACAGTAAAGGCAGGCTGGCAGAAAGTAATGCCGAATTAGTAGAAAGAATCGTTAGAATGGCTAGAGAAGTTAACAGGGAAGTGGCAACCCCTGCTGAGGCCAGAGAAATCTTAAAGATTAAATAATTTAACTGGAGGGTCAGTAAATGAATAAGGGCAATAAATTTGGAATCCACAGAGTTATCAAACCGGTTGGAGCATTACCCCAGCCAGCAGAGAAAATTGATAATACAATGGAGATTTATGATAACGAAATATTAATTGATGTCGATACTTTAAATATAGATTCTGCAAGTTTTACTCAGATCAAGGAGGAAGCAGACGGGGATATCGAGAATATTAAAGGTAAGATGCTGGAGATAGTTAATAATCGCGGCAAACACCATAATCCTGTCACCGGTTCTGGCGGAATGCTAATAGGTAGAGTGGCTGAGATCGGGCCAAAACTTAAAGATAGAGATCTTCAAGTTGGCGATAAGATTGCAACACTGGTCTCTCTTTCATTAACTCCATTAAATATTGAAAGAATAAAAGAAGTCCGTTCAGCAGTTGATCAGGTAGATATTGAAGGCCAGGCAATTCTTTTTGAAAGTGGAATCTATGCAAAACTTCCAGAAGATATGTCAGAAACCCTTGCCCTGGCAGTACTTGATGTTGCCGGTGCAGCCGCCCAGACAGCCAGGCTTGTAAATTCTGGAGATAATGTCTTAATAATCGGAGCCGGCGGCAAATCAGGTATGCTCTGTCTCCATGAGGCCAAAAAGCGGGCTGGAGTCACTGGGAATGTAATCGCTTTAGATTATGGCTATGAAGCTATCTCAAGGATTAAAAAACTCGGTCTTGCAGATGAAATTATTCAGGCAGATGCAACAGACCCAACGGCAGTCTATAAAAGCGTCCAGGAAGCCACTGATGGCAATTTAGCTGATATTGTAATTAACTGTGTTAATATTCCAAATACAGAGATGGCTTCAATTCTTCCATGTAGAGATAGAGGCAAAATCTATTTCTTTAGCATGGCAACCAGCTTTACCGGGGCTGCTTTAGGGGCTGAAGGTGTTGGCAAAGACGTTGAGATGATTATAGGCAATGGTTATACCAGAGGTCATTCAGAAATTTCACTGGCAATTATGCAGGAGAATCAAAAACTTAGAGATATTTTTGAGAATCTATACACGGTCTAAAATTAAGGGGGAAGTAAAAAATGGAAAAGATAGGTGTAATCGGTGCAGGTACAATGGGTAGCGGGATTGCACAGATAGCTGCAACTGCAGGCTATCATGTTATTCTCCGTGATATCAATCAGGAAGTTTTAGAAAAGGGACTTGCTACAATCGAAAAAAACCTTGATCGTTCTATTAAAAAGGATAGATTGAATGAATCTGAGAAAGAAGATATTCTAGCTAGAATAGATACAGTAATTGAATATGGAAGTCTCTCAGAAGTTGACCTTGTCATTGAAGCGGCTCCAGAGGATTTAAGTCTAAAACAGGAGCTCTTTAAAAAGCTTGATAGTATCTGTAAGCCTGAAGCCATTCTGGCCACTAATACATCTGCTTTAAGTATTACAGAGCTGGCAACAGTAACTGAGCGGCCAGATAAAGTAATTGGTATTCATTTCTTTAATCCAGTACCTGTTATGGGTTTAGTCGAAATTATTAGAGCTCTTCCAACCTCAGATCAGACCTTTGATTTAGCAAGCGAGCTGGTAGAAGATTTAGGAAAATCACCAGTAGAAGTTGAAGAGGCCCCAGGCTTTGTCGTTAATAGGATCTTAGTTCCAATGATTAATGAGGCAGTCTTTATGCTCTCCGAGGGGGTAGCATCAGCTGAAGATATTGATACAGCAATGAAAAAAGGAGCCAATCATCCAATTGGACCTCTGGCTCTGGCTGATATGATTGGCCTTGATGTCTGTCTGGCAATTATGGATACCCTTGAAGAAGAATTTAAAGACTCTAAATATAGAGCAGCACCTCTCTTAAGGAAAAAAGTTAGAGGCGGAGAATTAGGCAGGAAAACAGGTAAAGGTTTCTATAAATATTAAGATCTCTAATAACTGGAGGTAGTTTAGATGGCCAAACTTGTAAATAAGGATAAGATTAAATCTCTATTTGCTGATGAACAGAGTTTGATGGTAGGAGGATTTATTGAATCAGGAGTTCCAGCAGAATTAATTAAAATTTTACTGGATAGTGGAGCCAGGGATCTAACTTTAATTGCCAATGATACCGGTTTTGATGATAAAACTTTCGGGCAATTAGTAGTTGAAAAGAGATTAAAAAAGGCGATAGTATCTCATATTGGCACTAACCGGGAGACTGGGAAGCAGATGAATGCCGGAGAACTGGAAGTCGAACTTACTCCCCAGGGAACATTAATTGAGCAGATCAGAGCCGGTGGAGCCGGGCTGGGTGGAATCTTAACTCAGACTGGAATCGGAACAACAGTCGCAGAGGATCAAAGAATAATTGAAGTTGATGGCGAAGATTATATCCTGGCCAGGCCCTTACAGGCTGATATAGCCCTGGTTAAAGCCTGGAAGGCAGATAAAAAAGGCAACCTGATTTATCGCTATGCAGCCAGAAACTTTAATCCAATAGTTGCAACAGCCGCTGATATTGTAATTGTTGAAGCTGACGAAATCCTGGAAGTTGGCGAGATAGATTCCAATCAAGTCATGACCCCTGGACTTTTTGTCGATTATATTCTAGAAAAATAAGAGTAACCTGAGGAGGTTATAATAATGGAGAAAGTTGTAATAGCAAGTGCCACCAGAACAGCAATTGGTAGCTTTGGTAAAAGTTTAAAGAAAGTCCCTGCTGTTGATTTAGGTGCAACTGTCATAAAAAGTGCTCTAGAAAGAGCAGGTATAGATAAAGAATTAGTCGATGAAGTCTTAATAGGTAATATCCTGCAGGCCGGCCAGGGTCAGAACCCAGCCCGTCAGGCAGCATTAAAAGCCGGTCTACCAGAAACAGTTCCAGCGACAACTATTAATAAAGTCTGTGGCTCAGGTTTAAAGACAGTCAATCTGGCTGCCCAGAGTATCATGCTTGGTGAGCATGATATTGTTGTAGCTGGCGGAATCGAAAATATGAGCAGATCTGGATATTATCTGCCAAATGCCCGCTGGGGCGAAAAGATGGGCCATGGAGAGATGATAGATTTAATGATCCATGATGGCCTCTGGGATGCCTTCAATGATTACCATATGGGGATCACAGCTGAAAATCTTGCAGAAAAATATGATATTACCAGGGAAGAGCAGGATGAATTTGCAGCAAAGAGTCAGAATAAAGCTGAAAAAGCCTGGGAAGAGGGCCGTTTTGAAGATGAAATAACTCCGGTTGAGATTCCACAGCGGAAAGGTGACCCTGAAATCTTCGATAAAGATGAATATTACCGTAAAGGTGTCACAGCTGAAGGCTTAGGTAAATTAAGGCCTGCTTTCAAAAGTGACGGAACTGTAACAGCCGGTAATGCTTCAGGTATTAACGATGGTGCAGCAGTCCTTGTTCTAATG
Source organism: Halonatronomonas betaini (assembly GCF_015666175.1). Taxonomy (NCBI): domain Bacteria; kingdom Bacillati; phylum Bacillota; class Clostridia; order Halanaerobiales; family Halarsenatibacteraceae; genus Halonatronomonas; species Halonatronomonas betaini. The sequence continues at coordinate 50,596 of NZ_JADPIE010000010.1, forward strand.
AGTGAGAAAAGGGCCCAGGAACTAGGTATCAAGCCAATCGCAACCTTTGTTGCCCATGCTTCTGCAGCAGTAGATCCGGCCATAATGGGTATCGGTCCAGTTCCAGCAACCCAGCTGGCTTTAGACAGAGCCGGGCTCGATATTTCAGATATTGAACTGGTTGAGGCCAATGAAGCCTTTGCAGCCCAGTCCCTGGCAGTCTTAAAGGAATTAAACTTTGATCCAGAGATAGTTAATGTCAATGGTGGAGCAATCGCCCTTGGCCATCCAATTGGAGCCAGCGGCACAAGAATTTTAGTCACCCTTATCCATGAAATGATTAAAAGAGATAATCGTTACGGACTGGCAACTCTTTGCATTGGCGGCGGTCAGGGAATTACAACAATAGTTGAAAGGAATTAGACAGGAGGTATTTTAATGTCAGATATAAGAGAGAGAATTACCAGAAGAATTGCCCAGGAGCTTAAAGATGGCGAGGTCGTCAATCTGGGCATAGGTATGCCAACGATGGTAGCTGATTATATCTCTGATGATATAGATATAACCCTTCAGACAGAAAACGGCTTTGTTGGAGTCGGGCCAACTCCTCCAGAAGGCGAGGAAGATCCTGATATAGTCAACGCAGGTGGCCAGCCAGTTACAATTAAAGACGGAGGAGCCTGCTTTGATTCAGCCACATCCTTTACCATAATCAGAGGTGGCCATCTTGATACAACAGTTCTCGGAGCTCTTCAGGTAGATGAAAAAGGCAATCTGGCCAACTGGATGATCCCAGGTAAATTAGTTCCTGGAATGGGCGGTGCAATGGATCTGACAGTTGGAGCCAAACAGGTGATTGTCGCTACAACCCATACAACTAAAAAAGGCGATCCAAAGATCCTTAAAGAATGTGATCTGCCATTAACTGCAGCCGGTGAAGTCGATATGATTGTAACAGAACTGGCGGTCATAAAAATCACAGATAAAGGGCTTTTTTTAACAGAAATTGCTGAAGGTACTTCTGTCGAAGAAGTAAAAGCCAGAACTGGAGCAAAATTAAAGGTTAGCACAGATCTGAAAACCTTTAAATAAAGATAATATAATTAAGCAGCAAGCCTTACCTTTTTATTAGGTAGGGCTTTTTTTATTCACCTTTCATAGTATACCAACCCAGTACTAACCCAGTATCAACCCAGTCCTGATCCATCCCCCTTTTATCCTCTAATCTAAAGATATCCAGAATCAAGTCTGTCCAGCTCAAAACTAAACTATTCATCGAAATTTGTTTATATTTTCATAACTTTAATTGACTAAATTTAAAATATGTTATATAATTTAAGATAATTAAATATTTTAAATTTACATGAGGAGGAGATAGTAGATGAGAAGCAAGTATTTAGTTTATCTTTTAGTTCCGGTCCTGGTATTAGGATTGAGTATTGGGGTTATCGCAGAAAGGGTACCTGAACTAAATATCATGACGACAACAGAAGGTTATGATCCAGTCCGTTATGAAGCAGCCTTTTTGATTCAGGAGAACTTAGCAGAGCTTGGCATTGAAGTTTCAGTAGAGCCGACAGAGTTTAGTACATTAATTCAGAATTTTTATAATGAACAGGACTTTGAGATTGCCATAGCAGGTTGGTCAGGTAGAGTAGATAGACTTGATCCCCAGCATTTCTTAGGAACACTGGAATCAGGTCAGGCAGATCTTGGAGGCAATAACCCTGGTGGCTATGTTAATGAGCGTTATGATGAACTTTTTGCTCTCCAGGCCAAAGAATTTGACCAGGATCAGAGAAGAGAGTATGTGCTTGAGATGCAGGAGATAGCCATGGATGAACAGCCAGTCAATATTTTATTCTTCAGAGATGAAGTAGTTGCATATAACCACAATAACTTTGAAGGTTTTGTACCAATGGCTGGAGAGGCTATTTATAATGAATGGATTCCATTTGATGTAGATCCTCTAGGGGAAGATAGAATGTTAACTATCGGTACAACCCAGGAACCAGATAATATCAACCCATTAGATTCAACAACTGTCTGGGGATGGAAATTTATGAGAATGTATTATGACAAATTAATCAGGTTATCACCTGATATTGAGCCATTACCCTGGGCAGCAGAATCTGTTGACGCCATCGATGATAATACAATCGAAGTTGTCTTAAGAGAAGGTATGTTATTCCATGATGGCGAACCGGTAACAGTCGAAGATATTAAATTCACCTATGATTATTTCCGGGAACAGGACTTTGCCTATTTTAGACCGTTTTATCAGCCATTAGATGAAGTTACAATAGTCGATGATAATACTCTTCATTTTGTTCTAGAAGAGCCAACATCATTCTTTATAACAGTTACTTTAAGTCAGATTCCAATTCTTCCAAAGCATCTCTGGGAAGATATAGAAGCAGCAGATCAGCTCAATCCTGAAGATGTACCGACTGTAGGTAGTGGTCCATTAAAATTTGACACCTATGACAGAGGTGAATACAAGAGATTAGTCAAATTTGATGATTATTTTAAAGCCGATGACATCAATATAGATGGAGTAGATTTTAATATCTATGCTGACTCTGAAGGTGTCTATACAGCCCTGGCAACAGAAGAAATAGATATGACAGCCTGGAGACTGGAACCTGCTCAGATTGAACTTGCTGAACAGGAAGATCATCTGACAGTCGTTAGTGTACCAGACTTTGGCTATTACCATATGACTTATAATTTAAGAGTTCCTCCAATGGATGACGTTGAATTCAGAAGAGCCCTTGCCCATGCAGTACCCTATGAAACCTTCATAAACGTATTGCTTGATGGCCTTGGAGAAAGAGGAACCTCAATAATCGCACCTGTTAATGCATTCTGGCATAATCCAGATGTCCCTCTCTATGATTATGATCTAGATCTAGCCCGTGAAAGATTAGAAAATGCAGGTTACTGGTGGGATGATGACGGAAGATTGAATTTCCCTGAATAGACAATGAACTAATTGAATACAATAATAGGGAGGGGCTTCCCTCCCTATTTCCATTATAATTAATTATAAAATATGTAACGAGGTGAAACTGATGGGAAAAGGGCAATATATAGCAAAACGATTAATTCAGCTAGTTATTACTTTCCTGATTATTTTAACAATCCTGTTTTTCTTATTTAGACTGGCATTACCAGATCCAACAGCAGCATTAGTCATGGATGGCCTATCTGCTGAAGAACAGGCAATGGTTAGAGAAAGGTTCGGTCTTGATAGACCAATAGTTGAGCAGTATTTTATTTACTTAAGAAATTTTATGCGAGGAGAATTTGGACTTTCATTCCATTATAAATCTCCAGTCTTTCCTATTTTAATGGAAAAACTTTTTAATACGCTGGCCTTAATGTTACCGGCAATCTTTGTATCCTATTTAATTGGGCCACTGCTTGGAGTATTATTATCCTGGAAAAGAGGCAGCAATATTGAATTTACAGGGATTATAGGTGGATTAACCCTTCGCTCAGCTCCAGTTTTCTGGACAGGGATGATCTTTATTATGGTCTTTGGCATCTGGCTGGGGATTCTGCCTACCAGTGGCATGAGAACATTACCCTATGAAGCCAGCAGTAATTTAGATAAAATTTTAACCCTGGATTATTTAAGGCATCTAATCCTGCCGATGTTTACAATAGCAATTTATTATTTAGGCCTGCCGATGTTAATTATGAGAAATACAATGTTAGAGATTATGGGGGAAGATTTTATAGAACTATGTCAGGCCAAAGGTTTAAGCGAGAGAAAGATTATGTATAAACATGTTGCCAGGAACGCACTATTACCAGTCGTCACCCAGGCTGCTATTACAATTGGCCTGGCTGTTGGCGGTCAGGTTGTTGTTGAAGTTGTCTTCTCCTGGCCAGGTTTAGGCAGAGAGATGATTCAGGCAGTTAGAACCAGTGATTTCCCAATGGCCCAGAGTGCCTTTATGATGATGGCCGGACTTGTGCTGGTTATGAATACAGTGGCCGATTTACTTTATAGTTATTTAGATCCCCGGGTTGTCTTAAAAGGGGGAGATAAATAATGGCTAAAAACAAAAAAGGACTTAAAGAGCGACTTAAATATTTAAAACCAATGTTAATGAATATTATTGAACCCTTTAAAATTATTATAAAGGATCCCCTGGGCAGAATTGGGGCGGTAATCCTATCTATTATTGTATTGATAGCAATTTTTGCTCCAGTTTTAGCAACCCACAATCCAAATATAATGAATGAGAGAATTGAAGGCAGTGTCATTCCCTTTGATGAGGATGGCAACTGGAGTAATTACCAGATTATAGGAGAAAAACCTTTAAATGAAGTTGCTGTTGGATTAGAATATGAGTTAGCTGTTGCAGATGGAGGCTTTATCTATGAAAGAGAAATCGATGGAGACTGGATCGAATATGATTTAGGTCAGGACCTTGATTTCCTGGCAGCAGCAGTCTATCAGGATTTTAAATTAGTTGGCGGTGAAGCCGGCCTGATTTTATTTCAAAATGAAGATGGCAATTGGGAACAACTGGATACCCCGGTAGATACCAATATCAACGATATTTATCTCTTTTCAAGAGACTCAGCCTATGCAGTCGGAGATAATGGCACCTTTTTAAGCTGGAATGGCCAGGAATGGTCTCAGATTGACTCTGGTACTGAAAGAAACTTAAGAGAGATAAGCTTTATAAGTCCTGATGACGGTATAATAGTTGGTGACAGAGGAACTATCATTCATTATAGAGATGATCAATTAGAGGAGCCATCCTTTAGAGCCTTTACAGATGCAACCTTTAGAGATCTCCTGGCTGTATCCTATTATAATGAAAATCAGGCAATTGCAGTTGGCGAGCGAGCCACTATTATGGTATATGATGGAGAAGACTGGTATACCGATGATAGCGGAGCTTCAAGATCTTTAAATGGTGTTATCCATATCTCAGAAAATGAAGCCTACGCGATCGGTTTAAGAGGAACAATTTTAAAATATGATGGCGAAAACTGGGAAACAATTGATAGAATTACCAGACGTGATTATCGAGGCATTACTTTTGCAATGGATCGGGGCTATATCTATGGAGTTGAGCCCTATGTCAATGAGCTGGCACCGCCTTCTGGAGATCACCTCTTTGGCACCACCCATCTTGGCCGGGATATCTGGAGCCAGGTTATGTATGGAACCAGAACTGCTCTGATGGTTGGAATTATTGCTGCCCTGGTGGTTAACCTGATCGGGGCAACAGTCGGTCTGATAGCAGGATATTATCGAGGTAATATTGATAATGTTTTAATGAGAATTGTTGATATTATGTATGGCCTGCCTTTAGAGCCATTTGCAATAATTCTTGTTCTAATCTTTGAGCCAAGCCTCTGGATTATAATAATGGCCATCGGTCTTTTAACCTGGCGGACAAATGCAAGAATCATCCGCTCCCAGGTTTTATCATTAGTTGAGAGACCATTTATTAAGGCAGCCAGAGTAGCTGGAGCCAGTGATTTAAGAATAATGTTGATTCATATAACCCCAAATATTCTACCGCTGGCATTTTTACAGCTGGCAGTAGCAATGGGCTATGCAATTACAGCAGAAGCAACGCTTAGCTTCCTTGGTCTTGGGCCGCCACAGATATATAGCTGGGGAACAATTCTCCATTCAGCCCGTCTTTCAGGCGCCTGGAGAACTGCCTGGTGGTGGGTAATTCCACCTGGTCTATTTATATCTGTAACTGTTGTTTCAGTATTTTTAATATCAAGATCTCTGGAAGTTCTTACAAACCCAAGATTGAGAGGAGGTAGAGATAATGCTCCTGAACCTGAAGAACCTAAAAACCTATTACCGAATGAACAACCAAATAATTAAAGCAGTAGATGGAGTTTCATTTAAACTTAGATCAGGAGAAAATCTCGGCCTGGTCGGTGAAAGTGGCTGTGGCAAAACGACCACAGCCAAATCAATTAATCGGATCCTGCCATCAAATGGTGGCATAGTTGGTGGTGAAATCAACTTTCAGGGCAAAGATCTAGCAAAATTATCAGATGCCGAATTAAATAAAATCCGCTGGCAGGAGATAGCCATGGTGACCCAGAGTGCCATGAATGCCCTGAACCCAGTCTATAAAATTGGCGATCAGATGGTCGAGGCATTCCAGACCCATATTAAGATTAACAGAGAGGAAGCCCTTGATCGTTCAGCCCACCTCTTTTCCCTGGTTGGACTGGAAAAGAGCCGTTTAAAGGATTATCCCCATCAGCTTTCTGGTGGCATGAAACAGAGAGTTGTTATTGCCATGGCAATGGCACTGGATCCGCCATTAATTATTGCAGATGAACCGACAACTGCCCTGGATGTTGTTGTCCAGGATGGAATCTTAAAGCAGTTTGTTTATCTCCAGAATAAGATCGATTCATCAATAATTCTGGTAACCCATGATATTTCAGTGGTGGCTGAACTCTGCCAGCGAACAGCAGTTATGTATGCCGGTAGAATCATGGAACAGGGAACAACCAGAGAGATATTTAAGGAAGCCTATCATCCCTATACACTTGGGTTGATTAATGCCTTCCCGACACTGGAGGCAGCTAAAGATAATCTAATCTCAATTCCTGGTTCACCGCCAAATCTGGCCAGGGATCTAAATGGTTGTCGTTTTAAAGATCGGTGTCCATTTGCTACAGAATTATGTGAACAGGATCCGGAAATAACAGAAGTTGGCCCTGAACATTTAGTGGCCTGTCATTACCCGGAGAGGGTTGCAGAATTCAGAGAAAAAGCTGCATTACCTAAAACCTGGGATCAGGATCAGAGTCCAGTTGAAATAAAAAGTAGTGTTAAAGATAAAGATATTTTAGATGTTGATGGATTAAGAAAAGTCTTTAACTTAAAGGGAGAAGGCTTTCTTGGCCGGAAAAAAAGAAAACTTAAAGCAGTAGACGGAGTTAATTTTCAAGTTAAAGCAAAAGAAATTCTCGGGTTTGCCGGGGAGAGTGGCTCTGGAAAATCAACTTTAGGTGAATTAGTTGCCAGATTGCAAAAACCTACAGATGGTAGAATCTTATACCTGGGCCAGGATATCTCAGCTTTAAGAAAAAGAGAATTAAAATCATTCAGAGAAAAACTTCAGGTAGTCTTTCAGGATCCATATGAGACGTTAAATCCACGCTTTACTGTAATGCAGACAATCATGGAACCTTTAAAGATCCATAATATCGGTGATAATTTCTTTGAAAGGCTGGAAATGGTTAAATCTGCACTCCATAAAGCAGAGTTAAGGCCAGTCGATGACTTTATAGATCGCTTTCCCCATCAGCTTTCTGGTGGGCAGCGGCAGAGAGTTGCTCTGGCCAGGGCGATAGTCTTAGAGCCAGAATTTATTATTGCAGATGAACCTGTATCCATGCTTGATGTATCAGTAAGAGCCGGTATTTTAAATCTACTAAAAAGATTGAGAGATGATCTAGGAGCTTCAATTATTTATATCTCCCATGACCTGGCAACAATCAGGTATGTCTGTGACAGGACAGCTATCCTTTATCTAGGCAGGATTATGGAGATAGGTGAGACAGAGACAGTTATTAAAAATGCTGCCCATCCCTATACCAGGCTGCTCCTGGCAGCAGTTCCAATTCCAGATCCAGATCGGAATAGAGAGAGGGTGGATCCGAGAGGAGAGATACCGGATCCTATCGACTTACCGAATGGCTGCCGTTTCCATGGAAGATGTGTTGAAGCAACTCCAGAATGTGGCTTTGAAGGTAAAGATATAGAACAGGTGATAATTAAAGCCCAAAACCATCCAGACTATCCAGAGAAGTATAAAGAACTGGAGAGTATAAAAAATATGGAAACCAACGGTTATAATATAGAAATAACTCTAGCCCCTGAAAAAATTGAGAGAGATGGCTTCGAAAATCATCTAAAAAAACTGGCAGCAGATTGGAATAGTTCATTGCCAGAAGCTGTAACAGCCTGGGAATGGAACTCAAATAAACTAACTATTAAATTTGATTCCAAAAAAGAGCCAGAGCTAAGACCAGGACCGGATGGTCAGCAGGTAGCCTGTGTCTTATATTAAAAATAAATAAAGTCTAAATTATTGCACTGTCAGTGACTTATAGACAGTGCAATTTATATTTATACAGTTTTTTTATTAAAAAAGAAGGATTTTTCTAATTTATCTCTAATAATATAAATAACAACTCTAAACGTGATTACTTATAAATACTGATTATTTAGTAATCGCTATTATTTATTATTAATTTTTTGATAATTCTCAATAGTATTCAAGCTATCAGGCAAATTTAAAGGGGGGATTGCAGCGAAATGATAACTTGATTCTCAGAGAAGTTGAGGAGGGTAAGTAGCTTTTAAAGAGTCTGAAAATTATCTTTATTAAAAATAATTATCAGGAGCTGATTAATATGGCAGAAGAAGAAAAGCAGCAGAGAGGTAAGGGTTTGAAGGATATTGATCCAACGATATTCTGGGTTTCTGCTATTATTTCCGCAATCCTAATTGTCTGGGGAGCAATTGCAACAGATCATTTTGGTGGCATAATTGATAATGTTTTTAATTTTCTAGTAGGAAGCTTTGGCTGGCTTTATTTATTGTTTACAATGGTGATATTTATTTTAGTTATAATCTTAGGTTTTAGTAAGTTTGGTAAAATTAGACTTGGCAAACCTGGTGAAGAACCAGAGTATTCAACCCGTTCCTGGATAGCTATGTTATTTAGTGCTGGTATGGGAATCGGTCTTGTTTTCTGGGGTGTAGCAGAACCGATAATGCATTATGCTGCTCCGCCATTTGGCATAGAGGCAGGTACCGATGCGGCAGCACTTGAAGCTGGAGCATCTTCATTCTTTCACTGGGGTCTTCACCCCTGGGCGCTATATGCATTTTTTGGTTTAATGCTGGCCTATTTTTCATTTAGAAGAGGTCTACCACAGCTTCCAAGTTCAACGCTATATCCACTTTTAGGTAAAAAGGGAGTTAAAGGTGGCTGGGGTAAAGTCTTTAATATTCTAGCTGTATTTGCAACATTATTTGGAATCGCGACTTCACTAGGTCTCGGTGCCCAGCAGATTAATAGTGGGTTAAATGAACTGGTCGGTATGCCGGTCAGCAATAATATGGCATCAATAATTGTAGTTGTTATAACCTTTGCCTTTATTATCTCTGCAGTTACTGGTATCGATAAAGGTATTAAAATCTTAAGTAATATCAATATAACTATTGGAGGAATTTTACTTGCCTTTGTTATAATCTTTGGCCCAACAGTCTTTATACTGAGTTATACAATTGAAGCTACTGGTGAATATATTAATCAATTCTTAACCAGGAGTTTTTATACTGGCTCAGTTACCGGGGATCCCTGGCCTGGCTGGTGGACAATCTTTTACTGGGCCTGGTGGATAGCCTGGACACCATTTGTTGGCGGATTTATTGCCAGGATTTCTAGAGGTAGGACGATTAGAGAATTTGTCGTCGGTGTTGTCTTAGTTCCTGCTCTGGTAGGTATTGTCTGGTTTGGAACTATGGGAGGAACAGCACTCCACCTAGAAATGTTTGAAGGTATTGATATCTCAGGACCGGTCCATGATGATATGGCTGTCGCTTTTTTCATCACTTTACAGCAACTCCCGTTAGGGGCGATACTCAGTGTTCTGGCGACAATCTTAATCAGTACATTCTTTATTACATCTGCAGATTCAGGTACATTTGTAATGGGTATGCTTACATCTAAAGGTAAATTAAATCCTTCTACACAGGTTAAGGTTACCTGGGGAGTTATTGAAGGTTTGATTGCAGCTATCCTCTTACTTGCAGGAGGATTAGGGGCTCTACAAACTGCTTCAATTGCCGGGGCATTTCCGTTCATGCTCTTTGTAATTGCAAGCATGTTTGGCATTTTTAAGGCTCTGAACAATGATTATGAGATGATGGAGAAAGGTGAATTTATCGGAGATATTGATCTGGATTACTAAATAAGCTATATCTGGCTGGCAATTACTTTTGATTGCCAGCCAGAGAAACTAAATAAATTTTTTCAAATTAAATAATCATGATTAACACAGGGAGGAATGAGCAGATGGCAGATTTTGAAAAGTTAAGCGAAAGTGTAATTAAAGGAGAAGAGGAGAAGGTTAAAGAGTTAGTCCAGGAGGCCATAGATGCAGGATTAGAGCCAAGTGAAATAATCAATCAGGGTCTAATTAGTGGCATGAATGTTGTAGGTAAGCGATTTAAAGAAGGAGATATGTTTGTGCCAGAGGTACTTTTATCAGCCCGCTCAATGAAAGGTGGCATGGAATTAGTTAAGCCATTATTAGTTGAAGGCGAGATGGAGGAAGCCGGCAAAGTTATATTAGGAACAGTAGAAGGCGATCTCCATGATATAGGCAAGAATTTAGTTGGAATGATGATGGAGAGCGGTGGCCTTGAGGTTATTAATTTAGGCACAGATGTAACAGCAGCAGAATTTGCAGAGGCTGTCAGAGAGCATAAACCAGATGTACTTGGAATGAGTGCACTTTTAACAACAACAATGTTAGAGATGCAAAATACAATTGAAGTATTAATAGAGGAAGGCTTAAGAGATTCAGTTAAAATAATAGTCGGTGGAGCTCCAGTAACAAAAGAATTTGCAGATGAGATAGGGGCAGATGGCTGGGCACCAGATGCAGCTTCAGCCAAGGATCTAGTCTTTGAATTAGCAGAAGTAAATTAGGTCAGGGGGTTAAAATTAATGAGCAAATATACAAGATCAAGGTTTAATATTAATAAGTCAGTTAATTACAGGTCTTTAAGCGATGATGAGAGAGAAGAAATTTATCTGGCAGCTCTGGAAGTCCTTGAAAGAACAGGGGTTAAATTATTCTCTGAAGAAGCAAGGGAAATAATGATTGAGGCAGGTTGCTGGCAGGATGATGAAGAAGAGGAGTTAATAAGAGTGCCAATAGGTCTTAGCCAGTGGGCAGTAGATTCAGCTCCGAATAAAATTATTCTTTATGACCGTGAAGGTAATCGCCAATTAGATCTCAGCACCACTAGAACCTATTATGGACCTGGGCCAACTAATACCTATCACCGTGATCCCTATACCGGCGAGCGGAGACGTCCGGTTTTGAGTGATACTGAAAATGTGGCCAGAGTCTGTGATGCTCTGGATAATATTGACTTTGTAATGGATCTTGGTACTCCAACTGGAGTTACTGATAATATTGCTGACGTCCATGCCTTTAGAACATTAGTTGAAAATACAACCAAGCCAATAGTTCACTGGGGTTTCGATATTGAGCAGTATGAAGATATGATAGATATTGCCTCTATAGTTGCCGGTTCACTGGAGAAACTTCAGCAGAGGCCATTCTTCTTCCTTTATTCTGAGCCAACATCACCTCTGCTCCATTCCAGAGAGGCTATAGAAAAAGTTATCTTTGCGGCCAGAAAAAAGATACCGATAGTTTATACTCCATGTGTTATTTCTGGAGCAACAACTCCAGCAACAATGGCCGGAACCCTTGTCCAGGGAATTGCTGAAAGTATTGCTGGAATTACATTATCACAACTTGTTCGTCCTGGAACTCCAATAATTATGGGTGGAGTTTACGGAATTATGGATATGAATACAACAATTTACAGTTATGGTAGTCCGGAATTCAATGTTCTTCAGGCAGGAGTTGCTGAAGTTGCTCACCATATGGGTGTTCCAGTATTTGGTACAGCTGGCTGTACAGATTCCCATACAATTGATGAACAGGCAGCAGCAGAAGCGGCCATGAGTATTTTAACAGCAGCCCAATCAGGAGCTAACCTGGTTCATGATTGCGGATATATAAGCTCAGGGCAGTGTGGTTCACTCGAACAACTGGTTATGGATGATGAAATTATAGGTATGGTTAGAAGAATTATGCGAGGAATAGAAGTAACAGATGAGACTCTGGCCATTAATGTTGTTGATAATGTCGGACCAGGAGGACATTTCTTAGGTGAAGACCATACAGTTAAGAATTTCAAAAAAGAGACCTGGTTCCCAACATTAATTAATAGAATGCGCCATGATGGCTGGAAACATCAGGCAGGCAGTTCAAGGATGGGAGAAAGAATTAAAGAAAAGCTCCATAAAATTTTAGATGAACATGAAGTACCAGCTCTTCCAGAAGAAAAACTTGAAGAAATTCAAAAGATTATAGATAGAGCCGAGGCCCGTGAAGCCGAGAAAGCCAAGAAAAAGAAGGAGGGCAAAAAATAATGGCAGATTTTGAAAAGTTAAGCGAAAGCGTAATTAAAGGAGAAGAGGAGAAAGTTAAAGAGCTAGTCCAGGAGGCCATAGATGAAGGATTAGAGCCAAGTGAAATAATCAATCAGGGTCTAATTAGTGGCATGAATGTTGTAGGTAAGAGATTTAAAGAGGGAGATATGTTTGTCCCAGAGGTGCTCTTATCAGCCCGTTCAATGAAAGGTGGCATGGAATTAGTTAAGCCGCTATTAGTTGAAGGCGAGATGGAGGAAGCCGGAAAAGTTATATTAGGAACAGTAGAGGGCGATCTCCATGATATTGGCAAGAACTTAGTTGGAATGATGATGGAGAGCGGTGGCCTTGAGGTCATCAATTTAGGCACAGATGTAACGGCAGCAGAATTTGCAGAAGCAGTTAGAGAGCATAAACCAGATGTTTTAGGAATGAGTGCACTTTTAACAACAACAATGCTAGAGATGCAAAACACAATTGAAGTATTAATAGAGGAAGGTTTAAGGGATTCAGTTAAAATAATAGTCGGTGGAGCTCCAGTGACAAAAGAATTTGCAGATGAGATAGGAGCAGATGGCTGGGCACCAGATGCAGCTTCAGCCAAGGATCTAGTCTTTGAATTAGCAGAAGTTAATTAGGTCAGGGGGGAAAAAGATGAAAAGTAGTTATCAATCTGTAGCAGGTGTTAATCTAGAAGTTTTAACTGAAGACCAGATAGATAAGATGCTTGAAGCATCAACTAAAATATTAGAAGAGACCGGTGTTGTTTATTATGATGATGAAGCCATTGAGATAATGAAAAATGCTGGTTGTAAAGTAGAAGGGAATCGAGTTAGAATCCCGAATAAATTAGTTAAGGATGCTCTAAGTACTGTTCCAAACCGGGTTACTTTAAGTAATAGTAGAACCAGGGAGCGGGTTGTTGATCTTACCAATAATAATGCTTACTTTGGTACCGGTTCAGATACACCTCATTTTATGGATCCATATACAGGTGAAAGAGTTAAAACATCTAAAGAAACTGTAGCCATGGCAACTAAAACTATTGATGCCCTGGAAAATCTTGATTTTGTAATGTCTTTAGGCATAGTTCAGGATGTTCCTCAGTTAGTTTATGACCGTCATCAGTTTCAGGCAATGGTTTTAAATACATCAAAACCAATTGTTATAACAGCCAACGATGCTGATGGTTATGGAGATATAATTAAGATGTGCGAAACTATTGTTGGTGGGGAACAGGAATTAAGAGATAATCCATTCATGACATTATATGCCGAGCCAATCTCGCCACTCCAGCATGCTGAAGATGCTGCCCAGAAGCTGGTTCTTGCCGGCAAGAAATCATTGCCAGTAGTTTATACACCATGTATTATGGCAGGAGGTACTGTTCCTGCAACTCTGGCAGGGGCCATGGCGACAGGGCTTGCCGAGAGTCTCAGTGGATTAGTTCTAAACCAGCAGGTAAATGCCGGTAATCCATTTATTATGGGTGGAGTTTTCACAATTATGGATATGAATACAACAATCTTTGCCTATGGTGCCCCTGAATTTCATTTGATGCAGGCAGCATTGGCTGATGTTTCTAATTATCTTGATATACCAATGTTTGGAACCTGTGGTTGTACTGATTCCAAGGTAGTGGATCAGCAGGCTGCTATTGAAGATGCTCTCTCAATCTTAATTACCGCTCAATCAGGAGCTAATTTAAATCATGATGTTGGTTATATAGAGCATGGTAACTGTGCATCCTTAGAAAACCTTGTTATCTCCAATGATCTTATCGGTTTTGCCAGAAGAATTGTTAAAGGCATCGAAGTCAATGATGATACTTTAGGTTTAGATGTTATTGATAAAGTTGGTCCAGGTGGCCATTTCCTCGGGGAAGCTCATACCAGAGAGTATTTCAAGAAGGAGACCTGGTATCCTGATCTCTTTAAGAGGCAGTTTTATGATAACTGGGAGATGGAAGGTGAAAAAACATTACTGGAGCGGAGTAATGAAAAGGTCAAAGATATCTTAGAAAATCATGAACCTGAACCATTACCTGATGATATTGTCGAAGAACTCGAGCGAATCGTTCAGGAAGCAGAGGCTAAATTATAATAGAAATTGAATCTTCACAAGGAGGGGCCAGTTAATGGATGAACTAGCATTAGGTATTGATACCGGCGGAACTTATACTGATGGAGTTGTTGTTGATTTAAGGACTGAGGAAATTATTGTAGCCACCAAACAGGTTACAACCAGAAATGATTTAACCCTGGCTATAGATAATTGTCTTCAGGCCCTGCTCTCATCAGATAAGTTTCATAAGGAAGATATTAAACTGGTCTCTCTTTCAACAACCCTGGCCACCAATGCTATTGTTGAAGGACAGGGTGCTGAGGTTGGAGCCATTTTAATAGGTTTTGATTCAGTTGAAAAACTGCCAACCAGCCACCATATTTCTGTTGCAGGAGGCTGTACAATTAAGGGTAAAATAAAAGAAAAAATCAATAGCCAGGAGATTATTAAAAAGGTTAATGAAATTAAAGATAAAGTCGATGCCTTTGCAGTCTGTGGGTATTTAAGTGTTAGAAATCCAGTTCAGGAAAAGGCAGTTGCAAATATTATTGCTGAAGAGACTGGTTATCCAGTCGTTCAGGGCCATAGTTTAAGCTCAGAACTTGGGTTCCAGGAAAGGGCAAATACTGCTGTCTTTAATGCCCGGCTTTTACCCCTAATAACTGATCTGATAATTTCTGTCGAAGATAAACTTGAGGATTACCAGCTCAAGGCTCCTCTGATGGTTGTTAAAGGTGATGGTAGTTTAATCAGTGCTGAAGAAGCTAAAAAAAGACCAATAGAGACATCATTATCTGGCCCAGCAGCCAGTGTAATCGGAGCCAGGCAGCTTGCCGGTATTGATGACGGAATAATAATAGATATCGGCGGAACAACAACAGATTTAGCCCTTCTAAAAGATGGCCAGCCTGGACTCAGTGAAGCCGGTGCCAGAGTCGGGGGCTGGTTAACAAGGGTAAAGGCAGCCAGAATTACAACAATCGGGCTCGGTGGAGATAGCCAGATCAGAGTTGATCAATCAGGCCAGTTAGAGATTGGACCTGAGAGAGTTTTTCCTCTGGCCTGGGCTTCAGATAAATATCCACACTTAATTGATGAGTTAAAGAAAATAAAGGCTGAAGAATATTTTCCTATCAATCATCAACCAGTTTCAGTTTTAACTTATATCAAAGATCCAGTAAAGTTTAGTCTGAGCAAATTACAGCAGAGGATAATCAAAGAAATAAAGGAAAAGCCTCATACCATTAGAGAACTTGGCAAAATTTTAGATGTTGATCCAGAGGTTCTCCCCTGGCGTCAGCTGGTTAAAACAGGATGTTTGCATAGAGCCGGCTTAACTCCAACAGATATGTTGCACTGGCAGAATAAATATCTTGATTGGAATCGAGAGGCTGCCTCACTTGCAATTGAGATTACCGCAATGAGAAGAGGAATCTCCCCTGATAAATTTGTTGATCTACTTGAAAAAGAGATTGAAATTAAACTGGGATCATTAATTATTGAATCGGCTCTTAGAGATGAAACAGATAAGTTAGATTTTAGCAGTAGAGAAGTTGAGTATTTTTACAGAAAACTACTGGAGCATGACCAAGAAGCTATGATTGATTTTAAAGTGGATCTCTCCCGGCCTCTGGTCGGAGTTGGTGCTCCGGCCAGGGCATATTTTCCTGGTGTAGTTGATAGGATTACAGCAGAACTATATCTGCCAGAATGGGCCGAAGTGGCCAATGCTGTAGGTACTGTCATGGGCAAGATTATTGAAAGAGTCAAAATAATTATTAAGCCAGATGAAGTCGGAGCTGGATATGCAGTTCATACTCCTGAAGAAAGACTGGGGTATAAACGTTTAGATGCAGCGCTGGAGGCTGCTAGAGAGCTCGGCAAAGAATTAGTTATTGAGAGGGCTGAGAAATCGGCAGCTAAGGATATCGAGATCTTCACTGAAAGAGAAGACAAATATGGCCGTTTTAGTGGCGGTCGAGAAGAGGACAAAATCTTTATTGAGACAATCTTAAATATTTCAGCTGTTGGTAAGCCCTGGTAAAAGGAGGATAGTAGCTTGGATAAGATAATTGCCTGTTCAACAATTAGAAGAGAAATTGAAGCAATAAATCCTGATATAGAATCAGAATACCTTGAATATGGACTCCATCGCACTCCGAAAAAATTAAATAAAAAAGTCCAGGAGGCAGTAAAAGAATCAGAGGAAGCAGGCTTTAGCAGAATCAGGCTTGGCTATGGTCTCTGCTCTAATGGAATAGCTGGTATTAGTAGTGAAAAAGCAAAGTTGATTGTTCCAAGAATGCATGATTGTATTTCAATTCTACTGGGTTCAAGTCAGTCCTATCATAATGAATTTTGCAAGAACCCTGGTACCATTTATTTATCCAGGGGCTGGATAGAATTTGGTGGTGATCCTTTAACCCAATTTGAAAACTATAAAGAGAGAGTTGGAGCAGATTTTGCCCAGGAGACTATAGAACTTGAATATAAGAATTATACCCGTCTGGTTTTTATTAATACCTGGGTTGATGGTTTGGAAGAGTACCGAGAGTATGCCAGACAAGCAGCAGATTTTGTTAATCTAGAATTTGAAATAAAAGAGGGCAACCCGGATTTATTAAAAATGTTGCTTGCTGGAGAGGAAAATGATGAAATTGCTGTTTTTGAACCAGGTAGAATTATCTTGAGAACTGATCTAGTCTAATTCTGTTGTTCAACAAAAAAGTATAAGATGTAAGCAAAATTTTAATATAATTAAAGTAACTTGAGTTATATATTATTATTAAAGTTTAATAAATTATATTTTAAGCAGGGAGGAATATTAAATGATTATTATCGGTGAACTGATTAACTCTACAAGGGATATTATTAAAGAGAAGATTGAGGAGAGAGATAAAGAGTATATTCAGGATATAGCTTTAAAACAGCAGAAAGCAGGGGCAGAATTTATTGATGTAAATGCAGGAGCATTTGTTCATGATGAGATTGAGCACCTTCTTTGGTTGGTTGAAATAACCCAGGAAGTTCTTGATAAACCATTATCACTTGATAGTCCCAATGAAAAGGCTTTAGAAAAAGCTGCAGAGAAACATGAAGGCATACCCTTGATTAATTCAATTACCTTAGAAGATGATAGATATGGCAAAGTTTTACCTATTGTTAAAGAATATAATGCAAATGTGATTGCCCTTTGCATGAGCGATGAAGGAATGCCTGAGAGTGCTGATGACAGAATAGAGGTAGCAGATAAACTGATTAATAAATTAATTAATGATGGTGTTCCAGCGGATAATATCTTTGTTGATCCGATTATAACACCGATCAGTGTTGATTGTTCCCGGGGACCAGAGATTTTAAATGCTATTGAAAAAATTAAAAGCTGGGGAACTGGAGTTCATATAACCTGTGGTTTAAGTAATATTTCTTATGGTTTACCACAGAGGCATTTGTTAAATCAGGCCTTTATGGTTATGGCAATTGGAAGAGGTATGGATTCAGCAATAATAGATCCCCTTGATGATTATATGATTAAGCTTATCAGAGCTTCTGAAGTCTTAATGAATGAAGACCAACATGCCATGAATTATCTAAAAGCATCCAGAGCAGGAGAACTGGATTAAAGGTTCCAGTAAAAGGAGAGGTTAGATATGACAAGAATTGGAGTTATAGGAGGTGGGATTGCTGGCTCAACAGTATCAGTTGAGCTAGCAGAAGCAGGTTTTGAGATCACCCTCTTTGAAAAAGCTGGTGAGATTGGGGGCCAGGTCTCAGAATTTGGCTGTAAGGCAACTGATATCTGTACCCGTTGCAACCTCTGCCTGGTAGATTCAGTATTCAATCAACTTAACCAGGATTCTAAAATAAAAATCAATAAAGGCCACCAGGTCATAGATTCTTATAAAGAGAATGACAGCTTTACTCTTTATTGTGAAGAAGATGGGAATGAAAAAGTATATAAAGGTTTTGACAGGATAGTTTTAGCGACAGGTTACAGGCGCTGGTCTGAACTTGAGACTGGTACCCCTGAAATCTTTACAGATCAGAGAATAATCTGGTCCGGTGAGTTTGAAGAAATGTTATTTAAAAGAAGAGATTATCTCCAGAATAAAGATTTAGAGCTTGACATAGATTTCAAGCCTGAATCAGCCTACTTTATTCAGTGTAATGGTTCCAGGAGCCCTCAGGAAAAGGCTGCTTATTGTTCCAGGGTCTGCTGTGGTTATAATTATCGGATTGCCAGAGTTTTAAGAGAGAATTACCCTGAGTTGGAATTAGGAATTTTCTTCATTGATATGCAGGAATCTGGCTTTTTAACTGATCTCTCATTTCAAAAATTAATCGATGAAGAGATTAAATATTTTAACTGTAAGCCTTTAAGAATCAATAAAAGAGATGAACAGATTGAGATAGCCTATGAAGATCAGGCAGCAGGCGAGATGAAAAAAGTTAAAACGGATCTTCTAATATTATCTGAAGGGATTCACCCAGGCAAAGAAAATGAACTCTGGTCAAAACTCTTTAACTTACAACTAAACTCAGACGGCTTCCTCGAGGAGATTAATCCTGGCAGAGAGACAGGAGTCTATTTAGCCGGTACAGTCTCAGGCCCAGGAGATATTGCCACAACAATTAGCAAAAGTAAAGCTGTTGCAAATAAGATTATTGCTGCAGAAAAGGAGGTTGTTATCTAATGGCAGGCAGTCCAAAATATGAATTAGCCTGGATAGGTGATAAAGTGGAGACAGATTTTAAAGATATTCAAATATCTGCTAAAGATTTAGTAGCCTGCCAGGGAGAAGTTGGAGATTTTATACTTACTTGCAATGATCGGAATAATCCAGCTAAAATTGAAGCTGCCAATATAATTATTAATCTCCCCTATCAGGAAGAACCTGTTATTGAAGGGGCAGATTCACTTCTGAATGATAATTATTATCTAAAAGATGATGAACCGGCTATTATAGTTCAGGATTATCCCGATTTATCACCGGCTTTTATCAGTAAAGTGGCTTTAAAAAGATCTTTAGAAATTAAAAATAACTATCCAGATCAAGAAGTGTATTATCTTTATCAGGCCATGAGGTTTCTAGAAGATAATGACAGACTTTATGAAGAGGCCAGAAAAGCCGGGATAGTATTTTTGAAATTTGATATAGGTCAGTTAACAGTCTCAGAAGACTTAAAGCTATCCTATGAGCGAGAAGATATAGAGCTTGAATTAGCTGGTACAATTCTGGCAGCCCCTGAATTAAAGCCGGCCGATCAGACAGAAAGACTGGCAAGAATTTTTAATCTTGTCGATGGCTATCAGGATTATTTGCAATTAGATAATATTTATCTTCAGCCGACCCAGAGTGGAAGAAGAGGCGTATATCTATTAAGGGGGAGCCGTGGACCAACAGCATTAACTTATTATAAAGAAGAATTAGATTTTACTCTTGGAGAAATAGCAAAGAATTTAACTGGAGTTAATGAAATAGATGATTACGAAAGGACTATAGATGATCAGAAATGTATTGTCTGTTACACCTGTTATCGGGTCTGTCCCCATGGGGCAATCCAGAGAGATGATGAACTAAATTCGATGAAAATTATGGAACTGGCCTGTCAGGGTTGTAATCTCTGTATAAGTCGCTGTCCAACATCGGCCATTGAAATCGACCATGATTACTTTACAGAGGCAGATTCAGAAGATAAAACTAATCTGATTATCTGTGAGAACTCTGCAGAGATAGCCGCAGAAAAATATAATTCTATGACAGGTGAAGAGCCTTTATCTGGTTTTAAAGAGATTGTTGTTCCCTGTGTTTCAACAGTTGAAAGGAAAAATATTATCCAACTTTTAGCCAGTAACTCAGCTGATATTATGGTTTTAGGCTGTGTTGCCGAAGCCTGCAAGCATCTGACCGGGCATGATCGCTGTCAACAGGTGATAGATAGGATTAAAGAAGATTTAGAGAAGTTGGACTTAAATAAGGATAGAGTCCATTACCAGAGGCTTTCACCGAGAATGGCAACGGACCTTGGTGGTTTTCTTGCTGATTGGAAGGAGGCGGTTATCCAGTGATTGTTGGAAAATTAAAGGATGTAAATGAAATTAAAGATAGCCTCCCAGATGATTTAGATAGCCTTCTTATAGCAGGATGTGGCAGCTGTGTCTCTGTAAGTCTGGCAGGTGGTGAAAGAGAGGCTGAGTCATTAAAGAACTTACTTGATTTTTATTATCAGACTAATAATCAGGAAGTGTCAATTGAAACTGAAACTATTAAGAGACAGTGTGACGATGAGTTTCTGGATGAACTTGAACTGGCTATAGCTAGAAATAAGATTGTACTTTCTCTGGCCTGTGGAGTCGGTGTCCAGCATCTGGCAATTAAATATCCAGATAAAATAATTTTGCCTGGACTCGATACAACCTTTTATGGCAGGACCAGTGATATCGGTGAATGGGAAGAGATGTGTCATGGCTGTGGCAAATGTATTCTCGATCAATTTGCTGGTGTCTGCCCTGTAGCCCGCTGTTCAAAAAGCTTATTAAATGGACCCTGTGGTGGATCCCAGGATGGAATCTGTGAGGTTGATGATGATATAGATTGTGGCTGGCAGAAAATCTATGATCGGGCAGAGGAGTTGGGCCAGTTAGAAAAATTACTGGATTTTGATTTTCCAAAGGACTGGTCAACCCATAAAGACGGCGGGGTCCGTAGCCATAAAGATCCAGAGTTCTTCCAGGAATGAAAGGAGAATTAGAGGATGGCTGAATATATATCGAAATTACAACAACTATTAGAAGAAGGAGAGTTTGTAGTCTGCAGCGAGATGGGACCTCCAATCGGTGCTGATCCAGATTTTATTCGCAAGAAAGCCGATTTTTTGAAAGGTTATGTCGATGCAGTAAATATAACTGACAATCAGACTGCAATTGTTAGAATGTCAAGTATAGCTGCTGCTAAAATAGCTGCTGATGAAGGCCTGGAAATGATAATTCAGGCCACCGGTCGGGATCGAAATAGAATTGGTATTCAAAGCGATCTATTAGGGGCTAGTGCTCTAGGTTTAAGGAATGTTCTCTGCCTGACTGGAGATCATCAATGTTTTGGAATGGATGAAGGGGCTAAAAATGTTTTTGATTTAGATTCAGTTAGCATGCTAAGTGCGGCCAGGAGCATGGTTGATGATGGCATTTTATTAAACGGTAAGGAGATGGACTTTCCACCCAAATTATTCCTGGGCGGGGCAGCCAACCCCTTTGCAGATCCCTTTGAGCTTCATATGATGAAAGTTGAGAAAAAAGTAGAGGTTGGAATGGAGTTTATCCAGACCCAGGCTATTTATAATTTAGAGAAATTTGATCGCTGGATGGAAGAAGTGAGAAGAAGAGGAATTCATGAAAAATGCTATATAATGGCCGGGATTCTCCCGACTAAATCTGTAAAAGCTTTAAGAATGATGAAAAAACATGTTGCCGGTATGGATGTACCTGACGAGATTATTGAGAGAATGGATAGGGCAGAAGATAAAAAAGAAGAGGGAGTAAGAATGGCAGTTGATATTATCGAACATGTTAGAAAGATAGAAGGGGTTAGAGGAATTCATTTAATGCCGGTGGCCTGGGAGGAAATAACTCCTAGAGTTGTCGAAGAAGCAGGCCTCTACCCGAGACCGGAGGTGTCAGAGAGATAATGGTAAAAGAATATAAAGAATTAGATTATAAATTTAAAGATGAGATTAAGTCTAAGCCAGGAGGCGAGAATCTTAGCCTCTGTTATAGTTGTGGCAGCTGTACGGCAACCTGCCCGGTTAGTGAAGAGGAAGAAAACTTTAATCCAAGGTTGATAATTAAGAAAGCTCTGCTTGGTTTTAGAGAAGAACTTCTTTCTGAACTTACTATCTGGCAATGTATACAGTGTCGTCGCTGTGTATCTGCCTGTCCTCAAAATGTCAGATTTGCCGATATTATAAGGGTATTAAGGGAGTTATCAGTTTCAGCCGGTTATTATTCAGAAGAGCTGGAAGAAGAACTTGATAAATTTGATAGAAGTTTAGTTAATTATCGCTTAAAAAGTCTGGAAAGAGTTGAATCTGGTAAATCTACCTGGGAAAAAGAATTACCAGATTCAGGTGGTGTTTAAGATGGCAGATCCAGTAGTTGTTATCGGTGGAGGTATTGCTGGAATTCAGGCAGCAACTGATCTGGCTGAGATGGGTGTTCCTGTATATCTAGTAGAAAAAAGCCCCAGTCTTGGCGGCAGAATGGCCCAGCTTGATAAAACTTTTCCAACTAATGATTGCTCGACCTGTATCTTAGCTCCTAAGATTACATCATGTTACAACCATAAAAATGTAACCACATATACAATGACTGAACTTGTTGATGTTAAAGGAACACCAGGCAACTTTAGAGTAAGGCTTAAAAAGAGGCCTAGATATATTGATGAAGATAAATGTACCGGTTGTGCTGACTGTTTTGAAAAATGTCCTGAGAAAATTCCTGATGAATATAATCTAGGCTTAACTGAGCAGAAGGCAGTTCATAAATATCAACCCCAGGCAGTTCCTAATCTGGCTGTAATTGATCCAGATCATTGCCGTAAACTTCAGGAGGATAAATGTGGGCTCTGTGAAATAGTCTGTAATTTCGATGCAGTTGATTATAAACAGAGGGAGAAAAACTTTATAGTTCAGGCAGCTGCAATCATTTTTGCACCTGGTTATGAAGCATTTGCTGGTGATATTGTCAGTCAATATCATTATGGTAATCATCAGGATGTTGTTACAAGTCTTGAGTTTGAAAGGATCTTAAATGCTGCTGGACCGACTGATGGGAAAATTATTCGCCCATCTGACGGTAAAAAAGTTGAAAAGATTGCTTTTATCCATTGTACCGGTTCCAGGGATTATAGCTGTGACCATAATTATTGTTCATCAGTCTGCTGTATGTACTCAATTAAACATGCCTTATTGACCAGGGATCATCTGCCTGATGCCGGGGTTGATCTATATTATATGGATATAAGGTCCCATGGTAAAGGTTTTGAAAGATATTTTAATCGGGCAGAGGCAACTGATGGAGTTAATTTTATAAGAAGTCGAGTAGCTGAAATTGAGAGGAATTCAAAGGATAAAAAGCTCAATTTAAAAATAACAGATGGCGACAATGGTTTCGAGGCCAGAGATTATGACCTGGTTGTTCTTGCGACTGGAATTGCACCTAAACAAGAGGTTACTGAAGACTTACAGAAATTAAAAATAAGAACAAATAAATATGGCTTTGCTGATACAGAAGAATTTTCTCCATTTGTTACAGGTAGAGAGGGAATCTTTGCCTGTGGTGCTGTAACTGGTCCTAAAGATATACCAGAATCTGTTGCTGAAGCGAGTGGTTCAGCTGTTATGGCCGGTCAGTTAGCATCTTTAGATATTAATGAGCTTGGGATTACAGAAGCTCCTCCAGTTGCCAGTAGAGCAGTGACCAATCAGAGAACAAGAATTGGAGTCTTTGTCTGTCATTGTGGCACCAATATAGCAGGTGTGATTGATGTAGAAGAGGTGACTGAAAGAGTTGCAGAGATGCCATTTGTTGAGCTGGCTGAAGATGTTAAATATCTCTGTTCAACAGATAGCCAGAAATTAATAGCTGATAGAATTGAGGAACATGATTTAAATAGAATCTTAATAGCTTCATGTACTCCCCGAACCCATGAAATGCTCTTCCAGGATGCAGTGGAAAGAGCAGGCCTTAATCCCCATCTGATGGAGATGACCAATATCAGGGACCAGGGTTCCTGGGTTCATAAAGAAGAGAAAGAGAAAGCGACCTGGAAAGCCTATGAGCTGGTCCGGGCTGGTGTTGCCAGGATCAAGAATGCTCTGCCTTTAGAGCGGGGAGAAGTAGATAATATAACAAGAGCTCTAGTTCTTGGTGGTGGAATAGCCGGTATGACAGCTGCCAGAGAGCTTGGCAATCTTGGATTTCCAGTATCACTGGTTGAAGAGGAAGAATGGCTTGGTGGCAAGGCTGCAGAGATTCATCGGTCTGGTTTTGGCAGACCTATTAAACCTTTTTTAGAAAGATTAACTGCTGAGATCAGGGATAATAAGTTGATCGATATCTACTCAGGCTATAAGATAGATAATATCTCTGGATTTGTCGGGAATTATCAACTTGACATTTCAGGTCCCCAGCAGATTGAGCTTGAGGGCGGAGTCGTTATTGTTGCAACCGGAGGTCAGGAATTAAAACCTGATGAATATCAGTATCAAAATTCCGATAAGGTGATGACTGCTCTGGAATTAGAAGAGCTTATAGATAAAGACTCTAAAAGACTGGCTGATGCTAAAAAGATATATATGATCCAGTGTGTAGGTTCCAGAGAAGAAGAAAGGCCCTATTGCAGCAGGCTCTGCTGTACCCAGTCGTTAAGAAATGCAATTGAACTTAAAAAGAGAAATCCTGAATCAGAAATTACTATCCTATATCGTGAGATGCGGAGCTATGGGTATTATGAAGACCTATACCGGGAAGCTAGAGATATAGGGATTAATTTCTCCAGATTCGATCTGGATAATAAACCGGAAATTGAGAAAATAGAAGAAAACCAACTGGAGATAAGATTTAATGAGCCTTTAACTGGGACGACAATTAAAGATAATCCAGATTTAGTTATTCTGGCAGCAGCTGTTTTGCCAGGAGAGGATAATGAAAGAATCAGCAAGATGTTAAAGACGCCATTAAACGAAGATAAGTTTTTCCTTGAGGCCCATGTTAAGTTAAGACCAGTTGATTCCTCAACAGATGGAATATTTTTAACAGGTTTGGCCCATGGTCCTAAAAATATCTCTGAAACTATTTCCCAGAGCCGGGCAACTGCCGGTCGGGCTGCATCAATCCTCTCTAAAGAATTTTTATTAACTGAAGCTATGATTGCCGAAGTTGATGAGAGTTTATGTATTGGCTGTGGCGACTGTGAAAGGGTCTGTGTTTATAAGGCTATAGAGGTAGACCCAATTGATAAAAAGGCTGAAGTCAATAAGGTCCTCTGTAAAGGCTGTGGAAACTGTCTTGGAGTTTGCCGCCCCCATGCTGTTGACTTAAAAGGCTTCAGGAATCAGCAGATACTTGATGAAGTTGAGACTCTTTTAGCTGAAGACCAGGAAGAATTTAGCAAAGGGGGAATGCTCTAATGGCAGAAAGCAAAGAAGTTGCAAAAAAAGAGGAATTTGAGCCTAAAATAATTGCCTTTCTCTGTAACTGGTGCAGTTATGCTGCAGCAGATCTTGCTGGTAGCAGCAGGCTTCAGTATCCGACAAATATTAGAGCAGTCAGAATCCCCTGTACAGGCAGATTAAATCCATTAATAGTAATCAAGACCTTAAAAAAGGGGGCAGATGGCATTCTGGTTTCAGGCTGTCATCCTGGTGACTGTCACTATATTGATGGTAATTATTATGCCAGGCGTAGATTTATCATGTTAAAAGAGTTATTAGAGTATGCAGGGGTTGAGCCTGAGCGGCTTAATTTTACCTGGTGTTCTGCTGCTGAAGGCAGAAGGTTTGCCAGTGTAGTCAGACAGGTTGTTGATAGAGTCAAATCTGTTGGCCCCTGGGACGGTTATCTGTCAGCTGATTTAATGGAAGATTTTATACCTGAAGCAGGTAATCCTGGGTGTACTGAGCCAGATGATAAAGGCGGTGTAATCGATGACCAATTCATATAAAGAGATAACAGAAGATCTGCAGGATATAATTGAACAAATTTATAAACAGGAAGAATTTGATCGATTGCTTGCTTATGGTAGAGGTCTATTTTCAGGATTAATAGAGCCGGTTATCGTTGATAAAGAGGCTGAACTGGATCTTGATAGATTGGAATTTACAGATGAGGCCTATCAGATGTTAAGCAAGTATCTTTTAAAAAATAGAGAATTAAAGCAGGTAGTAGTTGCTAAACCCTGTGATACCAGGGCTATAGCCTTTTATATATCTGAAAATATTATTGCAAGGGATAACCTGATAGTCGTTGGAATTAATGGTTGTCCAGGAATAAAAGATAATACAGCCTGTGATGAATGCGATTCTAAAAATCCAGTGATAGCAGATTACACTGCAGGCAACCTAATGCCTGAAGATGAATTTGCAAAGGATAAGTCAGATTTAAAATATTTATTATCAGAGGAGAATCAAGTTACAAGAAAGAATCATTATACTAAAGAATTCATGAGATGTACCCAGTGCTATGCCTGTCGTGATGCCTGTCCGGTCTGTTATTGTGATCATTGTTTTGTTGAGAGTAATCAGCCGGTCTGGCTTGAAGCTGGCAGTGGGCCAGAAGAGGATATGGTCTTTCATTTAATGAGAACGATGCATATGCCTGGTAGATGTGTAAATTGTGGAGCCTGTGAGATGGCCTGTCCTGAAGGGATCGAGATGCGTTCCTTAACATCTCATCTATATCATCAGGCAAGAGAATATTTTGATTTTAGACCTGGATTAGCAGTAGATCAGAAATCACTTTTTTCAGACTATAATGAGGAAGATCCTGAACCTGGTTTCCTCCAGCAGGAGGGAGATTAATTATGAGACTAAAGAAATTAAACTCAGAAGAACTTATTGAGCTTTTGGAAATATTCTTTGCTGAATATGATCTGATTGCTCCATTTAAAGTTGAACAGGGTAGATTAAATCGAGTTCTTTTTCGAAAGATCAGGCAGAATAATGAGATACCATCAATCTATCTTAAAGAAATGCCTGAAACTACCCCTAAAAACTTTATACTGCCAAGGGATGAGCGTCTTGATTTTGAAAGGTTTAACTCTGAAAGAGAAGAAAATGAAAATAGTTTAGCCCGGGCTAAAACCAGGCTATTCTTTGGAGTTAGAAGCTGTGACCTGGCTGCTATTGAATTATTTGATGATGTCTTTTTAGATGAGGATTATCTTGATCCCTTTTATGAATCAAGAAGGGAAAAGAATATTTTCATAGGCTATTCTAATCAGATATTGCCACCGAATAATTTTCAGAAAGAATTAGAGATTGGTTATTTTGATCACCAGCTGGCTCCGGCATTCATCTATGAGGATTTAGAAGCCAGAGGGAGAGAACATTACTGGTTAAAAATTAAAGCAGGTTATCAATTCTCAAAAGATGTAGAAGCTCATCTGGATAATCTGGAGACTGGAGAAATTGGAAATTTAGAAAAACTATTAAATGACTGGGAAGATAAGTTTACTGGTGAGACAGACTTTGAAATAAAAAATAAATTGCCATTTCCAGAAAAAGAAGTCTTTAACCAGGTTGACTGGCAGGAACCGACAGCTAGCTGTCTCGGCTGTGGTGTCTGTACCTATTACTGTCCGACCTGTTTCTGTTTTGATTTCTTCTGGGATGGGAGTACTAAGAATCGTGCCTGGGATTCCTGTATGTTCTCATTATTTACTGAACATGCTTCAGGTCATAATCCCAGGGAGGAACAGCATCAGCGCTGGCGGCAACGTTTATTGCATAAATTCTCCTATCATCCCCAGAATTATAATGATAAACCAGGCTGTGTCGGTTGTGGCCGTTGTATCTATAAATGTCCAGTTAATTTAGATATTAGAAATGTAATAAATGCTGTCGATAAAACATTAGTTAAAGGAGGTCAGGCCAGTGAAGAGAGATGATTATCTTCCAGAGGAAGCTGAAATTATTGAAGTTATTCAGGAGACAGGCAGTAATCTTAATATAAAGACCTTTCATCTTAAACTTATAGGAGATGATCCAGTTTTTGACTTTAAGCCTGGCCAGTTTCTAATGTTGACTGTTCACGGTGTTGGGGAAGCTCCTTTTGGCCTGGCTTCATCGCCTTCTAATAGAGATAGGATTGTTATTTCAGTTAAAGAGACCGGCAAAGTAACTGCAGCCTTACATGAACTAACTGTAGGCGATAAAGTTGGACTTAGAGGGCCTTATGGGAATTCATTTCCTGTTGAAGAGCATAAATCCCAGGAAATAATTTTTATCAGTGGAGGAATCGGTCTGGCCCCACTCCGGTCAGCAATTGATTATGTGCTTGATCCTGATAACCGGGGAGATTATGGAAGAGTCCAGATGTTGCAGGCCTTTCGTTCACCTGAAGACATGCTCTATGACTATGATCAGCCTCGCTGGGAAGATGCTGAAAATATAGATATTAAATATACAATCGATAAACCCTGTGAAGACTGGGAACATTGTGTGGGTTTTCCTCATAAGCTTATAGAGGATGAAATTGATTGTATTATTGAGGGGGCAAAGTATTATGTTTGCGGGCCTCCGATAATGATTAAATCAGTAATTAATGAACTATTGGAGATTGGAATAAAACCTAAAGATATTATCACAACACTTGAGATGAGAATGTCCTGTGGGCTTGGGAAATGTGGAAAATGTAATATTGGCCATCGCTATGTCTGTAAAGATGGACCTGTCTTTAGTTATCAGGAGTTACTGGATATGCCTGAGGAATTTTAAGCAGCAAAAATAGTTTTGGGGGTGAGTAGATTGATAAAGAGAAGTAGAGCAGGCCTTGATATATTTTCTGAAAAAGATCTGGAGAAGATACATGAAGCAACCCTTGAAGTTTTAGAAAAAGCAGGAGTAGAAATCATGTCAGATGAGGCAAGAGAAATCTTTAAAAGTGCTGGTGTGAAAGTTAATGAGAAGAGTGTCCATCTTACTCAGAAAGATCTTGATGAGTATTTAAATCTGGCGCCTGAAAAATTTACTCTTTATGCTAGAAATGAACAGAATAATGTTGAAATTGGAGGTAATAATACAGTTCTGGCACCAGGTTATGGTTCGCCCTTTGTAATGGATTATCCAGAAATGAATCGTCGTGAATCTAAATATGATGATTATATAAAATTCACGAAGTTAGCCCAGGCTAGTGATAATATTGATGTTGTCGGTGGAGTATTGGTAGAACCAACTGATATTGATGATAAGATCCGCCACGGCAAGATGCTGGAGGCAGCAGTTAAATATAGTGATAAATGCCTGATGGGGAGCGCAATGGGGGCAAAAAAAGCACAGGAATCACTGGAGATGGCAGCTATAGTATTTGAGAGTGAAGAATTTGTCAGAAGTCATCCAGTTTTGATCTCCTTGATTAATACAAATAGTCCTTTAACGATTGATGAACGGATGAGCGATGCTCTTATGGTCCACTCTAAGAATAAACAGGCAATGGTTATTGCCTCATTAAGCATGACTGGAACAACTTCACCAACTACCCTGCCTGCCTCTTTAGTACAGCAGAATGCAGAGATTCTGACAGGGATAGTTTTAACCCAGCTAATTAATCCTGGTACCCCAGTAATTTATGGTTCTGCATCCAGTGTTGTTGATCTAAAGAAAGCAGATCTTGCCCTGGGAAGTCCTGAAACTGTCAAGATGTTTAATGGGACTGCTCAAATGGCCAGATATTATGGCATTCCATCGAGAGGTGGAGGAGCTTTAACTGATTCACTATTCCCTGATGCCCAGGCCGGTTATGAATCAATGCTTAATATAATGTCAGCTGTCAATAATGGTTTCAATTTTATCCTCCATGCCGCCGGTCTATTAGAAAATTATATGTCAATGTCCTATGAGAAATTTATCATCGATGATGAAGTCTGTGGGATAGTCAATAATGTGGCAGAGGGTTTAATTGTTGATGAGGATCAACTGGCAGTCGATGAAATAATTGAGATTGGAGCAGGTGGTAATTATATTTCTACTGATCATACTTTTAGCCATATGAAGGACATGAGAATGCCTCTATTATCAAAAAGAGAGCGGTATTTCAGTGATCAGGATCAGCCAGAGACTGCAGCAAGGGCTAAGGCTAAATATGAAGAAATACTTAATAATTTTAATAAGCCTGAATTAAAAGCAGGAATTTTGGAAAAATTACAGAAGTATATTGATAGGTTATAAAATTTTTTAGATTTATTTTAAAAGCACAATATTATAAAGGAGGAATTTAAAAGAATGAGAAGCGACATTGAAATTGCACAGGCAGCAGAAATGAAACCAATAAGTGAAATAGCAGAGAAGGCAGGTCTATTAGAAGAGGAATTGGAGCATTATGGTAAATATAAGGCCAAGGTTAATTTAGATGCCTTAGATAGGCTTGATCAGGACAGCAAACTTGTTCTAGTTACAGCTATGACCCCAACTCCTGCTGGTGAAGGAAAGACAACAACTACTGTAGGTTTAGGCCAGGCTTTAAATAGACTTGGCAAAAATGCAGCAATTGCTCTTAGAGAGCCGTCTTTAGGACCTACAATGGGTGTTAAAGGTGGTGCAGCCGGTGGTGGTTATTCCCAGGTTGTTCCAATGGAAGATATTAATCTCCATTTTACTGGTGATATCCATGCGATTGGTGTAGCCCACAACCTATTATCAGCAGCAATTGATAACCATATCAAGCAGGGTAATGAGCTTGGAATCGATCCAACAAGAGTCAGTTTTTCAAGAGTTGTAGATATGAATGATCGTGCTCTAAGAGATATTATAGTTGGTCTTGGCGGAAAATCTAATGGTTATCCAAGACAGGATAATTTCATGATCACAGTAGCCTCAGAAGTTATGGCTATCCTCTGTCTTGCTAATAATATTAGTGAGTTAAAAGAAAAGATCGGTAGAATTGTGGTTGCCTATAATTATGATGATGAGCCAATTATTGCAAAACAACTCGGTGTCCATGGTGCAATGGCTGCTCTACTTAAAGAAGCTATTAAGCCTAACCTGGTACAGACCTTAGAAAATACTCCGGCCTTTATCCATGGTGGACCATTTGCCAATATTGCTCATGGTTGTAATAGTGTTATGGCCACTAAAATGGCTATGTCAATCAGTGATATTACTGTTACTGAAGCTGGTTTTGGTGCTGACCTTGGTGCTGAGAAATTCTTCAATATCAAGTCCAGATTTGCCAATCTTAATCCTGATGCAACAGTCTTAGTTGCAACAGTTAGAGCTCTAAAGATGCATGGTGGCAAGGCCAAGGATGACTTAACAGATGAAGATCTTGACGCATTATCAGATGGTATCGAGAATTTAGAGAAGCATATTGAGAATATCAAGAAATTTGGGGTACCATTAGTTGTTGCAATTAACCGTTTCCCTGATGACACTGAAGCTGAACTAGAATTAGTTAGAGAACGTTGTGAAAAACTAGATGTTAATGTTGCTCTATCTGAAGTCTTTGCCAAAGGTGGCGAAGGTGGAGAGGAATTAGGTAAGAAGGTTATCGATATTCTAGATAACGAAGAATCAAAGTTTGAATTCCTCTATGATGAGAAAGCTTCAATTCCAGAAAAAATTAGAACTATAGCTGAAGAGGTTTATGGTGCTGATGGTGTTGAATTTAGCGATGAAGCTAAAAAGCAGATAGAACTATACAAATGCTATGGTTATGATAAACTGCCTATCTGTATGGCCAAGACTCAGAGTTCAATCTCTGATAACCCGGCTCTAAAGGGTAGACCAGAGGGTTTTAAAGTTAATGTTAGAGAGATTAATGTTTCTGCAGGTGCAGGCTTCTTAGTTGCCTTAACTGGACCGGTTCTTACAATGCCAGGTCTTCCAAAGAGACCATCTGCTGAAGATATTGATATCGATGAAAATGGAAAGATTAGTGGTTTATTCTAAACCGATAACTCATTTGATAAATAATAGAGATCAGGCAGTACCTGCTGTCTGGTCTCTTTTTTAAATATAATTTTCTTAAAATTAAGAATAAGGCGGGGTAATATGGCTTATCAGGTTAAAATAATTCAGGGTAATAAAGCTGATGAATTTGAAGTGGAAAAAGATAAGAATTTATATGATATTATTAATCAGAAAGGTTATCAACTTACAGCTTACTGCGGAGGAGAGGGGACCTGTCAAAAATGCAGAGTCCGCTTAACGCCTGCTCCAGAACTTAAAAGCATTGAAGAGGAGATTTTTACTGATAAGGAGAAAGCTCAGGGGCTCAGGCTGGCCTGTTTACATCAGGTTAAAGAAGACTTAGAGATAAGACTGGATACTGAAGGCGATATAAATGTATTGACCGGGACAGCTGCAGTCGAAGGTCGCTTAAATTCTGGCTGGAGACTGGTTGATTTTATGCCAGCAAAACCAGAACTTGATGATCAGAGGAGTTATCTGACAAGATATCTTGAAAAGACCAATACTGTCTCTATATCTGACAGTATTATTCAGGATATAAAAAAACTTGAAGCAAAGGTGGATAAATTAACAGGTATCTGCTGTCAGGACAGACTTGTTCAATTAATTTCAGGCAATGATCAGAAAAGATTACTAGGTGTCGCTGTTGATATTGGGACAACAACTCTGGTCCTTTATTTATATGATTTAGAAACCGGTGAGAAACTGGCAGTAGACTCTATGTATAATCCTCAGAAGGAATTTGGGGCTGACGTTATTACAAGGATCCAGTTTGCCAATAAATCTAAAGAGAATGCTCAGAAATTACAGCAGGTTTTAGTTGCAAGGTTAAATCAGGGCCTCCAGGATTTAACAGCTGAAATTAATACCAGGCCTGATGATATTTATAGAATTGCCTTTGCAGGCAATACAACAATGCTCCATACTTTATTAGGGTTTAATCCTATAGATATAGCTAAATCACCTTTTATTCCTGATTTCACAGAAGGTTTAAATCTGTCACCGGATTTAATAGGATTGGATATAAATTCTCAAGCTGAACTTTTAGTCCTGCCTTCTATTTCCGGCTATATTGGAGCCGATATAATTGCTGATCTGCTGGCAACAGGGGTAGGAGAAGCTAGAGAGAATCAATTATTAATTGATATTGGTACCAATGGAGAGGTTGCCCTGGGTAATAACAGGGAGATATATACCTGTTCTGTGGCTGCCGGTCCATCCTTTGAAGGCAGTAATATTTCATCTGGAATGGCTGCCCTGGATGGTGCAGCTGAAAGGTTTGAGATTAGGGAAGAGGGTTTTGATTATAAGACAATTAATGCTGCAGAACCAAGGGGTATCTGCGGTTCAGGGCTCCTGGATTTAGTAGCTGGATTTTTAAAGATTGGATTAATTAATCCTAAGGGTAAATTTAATGATAAAGAGAAGATGCCTGAATTCTGGCAGAAAAGATTTAATAAGGATAAAAAGGAAATTGTAATTTTTTCTGAGGAAGAAGCAGAAAATAAAATAAGCTTAACCCAGAAAGATATCAGACAACTGCAATTGGCCAAGGGAGCAATCAGGGCTGGCATTGAAGTTCTGGCAGCCAGGCTTGAGATAAAATTAGCAGAAATCAATCAGGTTTATCTGGTTGGAGGTTTTGCCAATTATCTTGATCCTGATAATACTATTTTAATTGGAATGCTACCTGAGATCTTTGCAGGTAAGATTCTTCAATTTGGTAATGGTTCAGGAGCAGGGGCCAGTCTATATCTACTGGATAGAGATCTAGAAACTATAGTTGAGGATTTAAAGGAGAGAATAAAATATATTGAACTCTCTAAAGATGCAGATTTCCAGGAAAAATTTATTGAAGAACTAAATTTCCCTGGAAATTAATTTGCAAATTATGTTTATTCATTATGTCGTGGATTTTTTGATATAATTTTGATTGCTCTGGTTAAAACTGAGATGATATCTACATTTACCTGCTGCTCAAACTCTATAAGTTTTGCATGGAGTGAACCCTGGGGACTGGATATATATTTGGCCGGGATTCTATTTAAAGTATAGGAAGCCATGTCCAATAAACAGTTGTGGCAGGTACAGATATCATTGAACTGCTCATCATTATTTAAGACTTCTTCTAATTTATCTAAGACAAAGTCTTCAGTATGATTTTCCAGTTCGTTTTTTAAAGAACTCTTGTCTATCTTTAAACGATTTGACTTATTTGCAGTCATTTTTTCACCTCATATTTTTTAGGATAAATTTAGCGCTATTGTTTATAATTATAATCTTTAAATTACTGACTGTCAATTGATTAATCCAACTTATGTTATATTTATTACATAAATTAAAAAACTGGCTTCAAAAAAGAGGAATAAAGGGGGATAAGTTTAATATAATATATAAGGGATTGTGAAATAAATCTCGATAACATCGCTAGGTTTTATAGGTTTAAAGTATTACGACAGGGAGGGGATAATATTTAATGGAAAATGAACTAAGGGAGAAGATGTATCTTGTTTTTGCCAGTTTATTTAGAGAGCCAGATCAGGAAATTTTTGAGGATATTAAGTCTGGTCTGCATAATAAAATAACGCAGAATTATTTTGGCCAGAAAAGTTTTGATATTCACATGCCAGCCTTTGAAAGTACAAATAATTTAAAAGAAATGTTAAAGCTCTGGAGAAATAATATCTGCCCTGAAGAAGGAAAAATTAGGCCAATTGAATCTATTTATAAGGTCTGGACCCTTGATGATAGTTATGATCTGCCCTTTGCCAAGGATAAAGGTTATTTAATGAGTGATTGGGCTCTTCATATCAAGCATCTCTTTAATGAGTTTGAGCTTGAGATTCCAGAGGATTATCAGGCAATGCCTGATTATATCTGCTTTGAGCTGGAATTTATGAGTTTATTGATAGCAGAAGATTTAAAGGAAGAGCAGAAATTATTTCTGCTCCATCATTTAGACTGGATTCCAGATTTGAGAGAGGAGGCAGAGGAAAAGGAGATAGTAGCTGAATACTTTAGTATTATTAAAATTTTAGAAATATTTTTAAAGTTAGAATGGCAGGAGTTTGATTTAAATAATGAGGAGACCGATAAATTCCAAAAATTTGAGAGGTGAGAAAATGAGTAATGAAAAGAATGGAGAAAGTAGAAGAGACTTCCTGAAGAAAGGAGCTGCCGGGGTGGCTACCTTAATGGCCGGCTTTGGAATGAAGGGTCAAAAAGTCGGTGCTGAAAATTTAGATGCCGGCAAAAAGGCTATTTTAATGGACCAGAGCCTCTGTGTTGAATGTCAGTCCTGTAGGCTGGCCTGTCAGCGGGAGAATGATTTTCCTATTACTGCTCAGAGTATTAAATTTAAGAGTATTGAGACTGGCTCATATCCTGATGTTGAATATAATTCGACTCGCTGGAGCTGTTTCCACTGTAATGATGCTCCCTGTATTGATTCCTGTCCGGTAGATGCCCTTGAAAGACAGGAAGGGGAGATGAATGTAACTGATATTGAGGCCTGTATTGGCTGTGGAGCCTGTTTAAATGACTGTCCCTATGATGTACCGGAGATTATTGAGGGCAAGATGTATAAATGTAATGGCTGTGTTCATCTGATTGAAGATGGAGAAAATCCTGCCTGTGTTTCGACCTGTCCGACTTATGCTGTTGAATTTGGCAATCAGGAAGAAATGGCAGAGCTAGGAGCTGAGCGGGTGGAAGAGCTGGAAGCAGATGGCAAAGAAGCTTATTTATATGGTTTAGAAGCTCAGGATGGCCTTGGCTTATTCCTGATTTTAAGAACTGCTCCAGAGGATTTTGAGCTTGTATAAAATACTTAGAAATTTTGAGGAGGTTTAATATAGATGGGATTAACTAGAAGAAAGTTTTTAAAGACGGCTGGATTGACTGCTGGAGCCGTTGGTATAGGATTAAGTGGTTTTGATTTCAAAGCCTGGGCTGAAGTTCAAGAAGATTCAGAAGTAGTTAAAAGGCCAAGTCTCTGTAATGTCTGTGCCAGTCACTGTGGAATGTGGATCCATGTTAAGAATGACCGGATCTGGAAGGTTACTGGCCATGAAGAGAATGGCAGGAGTCAGGGGAGATTATGCCCTAGAGCCCATGGCGGAATTGACTGGGTCTATGATCCTTACAGGTTAAAGCAACCTATTAAGATTGAAGATGATGGTAGTGTCAGGCCGATTGGCTGGAATCAGGCTTTAGATGAGATTGCTGAAAGGCTGACAGAGATTTTAGAAGAGGAAGGCCCAGAAAAGGTCTTTTATGCCCATAATCCAAGGAGAACCGGGGTCTTTTATGGCAATCGGTTTATGCATGCTTTAAATGTCAGCACGATTATGACTCATAATGCTGCCTGTAATACTGCTAGAGGCCGGGGTTTTGGTGCCACAATGGGTGGAGTGCCATCAGCTGATATTGGCAATAGCAAATATGTTGTTATGATCGGGAGAAATTACGGTGCAGGTATTAGAACCAGTCAGCTTAAAGCTGTAAATAAAGCAGTAAAAGGTGATACTACTTTAGTCTGTGTTGACCCGAGGCAGAACGAGACTTCAATAATAGCTGATAAATGGGTACCGATTAAGCCAGGTACTGACCTGGCTATGGTGCTGGCCATGTGTAAAGTTATAATTGATGACGATTCCTATAATCACGAATTCATTGAAGAACATACTATCGGCTTTGATCAGTTTGCTGATAGCCTTGATGAATATACGCCAGAATGGGCTGAAGAGTTGACAGATGTTCCTGCAGATACAATCAGAGAGATGGCCAGGGGATTAGCTGATGCAGCCCCGGCAGCTATAGTTCATCCGACCTGGAAAGGTGCCTTTGGCTGTAATTACGAAAATAGTACTGAGACTGCCAGAGCAGTTGCCTATTTAAATGCTTTGCTCGGTAACATTAATCAGGATGGTGGCCTGAAATTTTATAATGGTCCATCGACAGGTAGCCTTGATCCTGACAGGTATCCTGCACCATCTGCGCCAGACACTAAACGGGCCGATGGCGCCGGGGTTGAAGATGAATATCCGCTGGCTACAGGCCACGGTCTGCCCCATGTACTGGCTGAGCGGATTAAGGAAGGCAGGGTTAAAGCCGGTTTTGTCCGCCATCATAATCCTGTGCGTAACTTCCCTGATTATGACCATATGGAGGAAGGTTTTGGAGCGCTAGATTTACTGGTTGTCTTTGAGACCCAGCGTTCTGAGACTGCCATGGTTGCAGATTATGTCCTGCCAGAACCTTCATTTGCTGAAAGAGAGGAAATCATTGAATCCAGGGGTGGCAGCAGAGGTTATCTGGCCATGCGGACTCAGGCTATCCCTAAGATGTATAGCAAGACCAGGAGCTTTGATGAGATTATAAGAGAACTGGCTGTTAGAATGGGGGTTGGCGAATATTTCAAATTTACAATGGATGAGGCCAATGCTGCTATTTTAGAGCCCTTTGATATCAGCCTGATTGAATTTAAGGAGAAGGGTTCGATGATGGTTGATGTTCCTCAGCCTGAACCCTGGCCAGAACTAGGAACTCCAAGCGGAAAATTTGAATTTTATTCTGAAACCTTTGAGAAACATGGAGCACCTCCAGTTGCTGGCTGGTTGCCACCGGCAACAGGTCTTGAATTTGGTGATAATGAATTCAGGCTGGTCCATGGTAAGGAGGCTTATCATTCTCATACAGCCACAGCTAATACGCCACAGTTATTACAGATTACGAAAGATTATGATACTAACAGGCTCTGGATAAATGCCTCAGTGGCAGAGGAGATGGGACTTGCAGATGGTGATGAGGTGAAGGTTACATCTGATATTTTCAGTGATACTACCCGGATTAAAGTTACTGAAAGGATTCATCCGGAAACAGTTTATTATCCTGGGAGTTATGGCAATAGAACTTTCCATTACCGGGTGGCCCATGAGATTGATTCATTAAATCCTAATGACTTTGTTAAGTATCAGGTCGAATCGATTGTTGGTCATGCTATGGTGAATGAGGTTATAGTTACTGTAGAAAAAGTATAAATTATATTAAAAAAATATTGAATTTTAATTGCTGCTTAATTGTAAAATGAACTTGAACTAATTAAAAATTTAATAAAAAAGTGCCCATAGTGGCCCAAACTGTAATATA
>NZ_JADPIE010000011.1 GCF_015666175.1 Halonatronomonas betaini
AGTAAAGTCCTCCAGCGCCTATGGTACTGCAAGGGTGACCTTGTGGGAGAGTAGGTCGCTGCCGAATCTTAAATTTTAAGCTGGGGTGTAGCCAAGCGGAAAGGCACTGGGTTTTGGTCTCAGGATGCGCAGGTTCGAATCCTGCCGCCCCAGCCAATATATGGGCCATTAGCTCAGTCGGTAGAGCACCTGACTTTTAATCAGGTTGTCGGAGGTTCGATTCCTCCATGGCTCACCATTTTTTGTCGCGGGGTAGAGCAGTCTGGTAGCTCATCAGGCTCATAACCTGAAGGTCGTCGGTTCGAATCCGGCCCCCGCAACCATTTTTGATTTTTTTTAGGCGGGAATAGCTCAGTTGGCTAGAGCATCAGCCTTCCAAGCTGAGGGTCGCGGGTTCGAGTCCCGTTTCCCGCTCCATTCCACTTTTTATGGGTCTATAGCTCAGTTGGCTAGAGCACGTGGTTCATACCCACGGTGTCAGTGGTTCGAGTCCACTTAGACCCACCATAAGGAGAGGTACCCAAGTGGCTGAAGGGGCGGGTTTGCTAAACCTGTAGTAGGACATTTAGTCCTAGCGAGGGTTCGAATCCCTCCCTCTCCGCCATAAAGATTATTGTGCCCTCATCGTCTAGGGGTCTAGGATACCAGGTTTTCATCCTGGCGACAGGGGTTCGAATCCCCTTGAGGGTACCAAGGGCGAATAGCTCAGTTGGGAGAGCACCTGCCTTACAAGCAGGGGGTCACAGGTTCGAGACCTGTTTCGCCCACCATTTGCGGGGACGTAGCGAAGTGGTTCAACGCGCCGGCCTGTCACGCCGGAGATCGCGGGTTCAAATCCCGTCGTCCTCGCCATTTTTTATTGTAATAGCTTTTTGCGCCGATGTAGCTCAGGTGGTAGTAGCGCTTCCATGGTAAGGAAGAGGTCACCGGTTCGAGTCCGGTCATCGGCTCCAAATGAAAGTGGGGATATAGCTCAGCTGGGAGAGCGCTACACTGGCAGTGTAGAGGCCAGGGGTTCGAATCCCCTTATCTCCACCATTATATATTGGAGGGGTGCCCGAGTCTGGCTAAAGGGAGCAGACTGTAAATCTGCCGGCGATGCCTTCAAAGGTTCAAATCCTTTCCCCTCCACCATTATTTTGCGGGAATAGCTCAGTGGTAGAGCGTCACGTTGCCAACGTGAATGTCGCGGGTTCAAATCCCGTTTCCCGCTCCATTTATTACACCCAGTTGAGGGTGTTTTTTTTATTTTATATTATAATTTGACTATTTATAGTTAATGACATAAAATTATTTTAGTAATACATACTTTATTTTTGAATTGGAGGCTAATTTTGTGGGGAATAAAAAAACATATTTAATATTTTTATTTTCTTTGATATTATTGTTTTTAATATTTCTGCTTGCTTTGATGATAGGGAGCACACCAATTCCAATTAGGACGACAATTGATTCACTATTTTCTTTTGATAGTGAATTGACTAGATTTTCTGTGATAATAAGACAGATTAGGTTACCTAGAGTAATTTTAAGTTTTCTTGTAGGTTCAGCGTTAGCTATTGCAGGAGCTGTATTTCAAGGAATTATTAGAAACCCAATGGTAGATCCATATATAGTTGGTATATCAGCAGGAGCAGGTACTGCTGCTACGATTGCTATTATTTTTAACATGACTTGGTCATTATTTTATTTTAATACTATTCCATTGTTTGCTTTTATAGGTGCAATTATCACCGTTGTTTTAGTTTATAATATTTCAAAAGTAGGAAATAAAATACCAGTAATGAATTTCTTGCTTGCGGGAGTTGCGATTGGATTTATTTTAGATGCTATTCGCTCTTTTTTAATGGTTACTGGCACAAATGATATGCAACAGGTTGTTTTTTGGTTGATGGGGAGTTTAGCAGGTACAAGCTGGCGTGATATAAGAATAGTTTTACCGTATTATTTTATAGGATTAATACCAATTTTATTATATATTAAAGATCTAAATATAATTTTATTAGGTGAAGATAATGCTCAAACTTTAGGTGTTGAGGTTGAAAAAGTTAAAAAAACATTAATAACTAGCGCAACTTTAATAACAGCAGCAGTAGTATCAGTTAGTGGTAGTATAGGTTTTATAGGCTTAGTTATGCCTCATATGGCTAGAATGTTGATTGGACCTGATCATAGAAAATTAATTCCTTTTGCTGCAATTTTAGGTGGTATATTTTTAATGGTATCTGATATGCTAGCAAGAAGTTTAATGCCTCCTTTAGAAATTCCTGTTGGTATTATAACAGCTATAGCTGGTGGACCATATTTTATTTACTTACTTCGGAAAAATAAATCTGGAGGCTGGTAGATTGTGCTAGAAATCAAAAAACTTTCATTTGCTTACAAAGAAGAAAAAATAATAAATGATTTAGATTTATATATTAAAATGAACGAGTTTATTGCAATAATAGGTCCTAATGGTTCTGGTAAATCAACTTTAATAAAAAACCTATCTAATATTATTAAACCTGATAAAGGGTCTATATATTTAGATTACAAAAATTTAAATGATTTGTCTGCTCAAGAATTAGCTAAAAAACTATCAGTGGTTCCTCAAAATACAAATGTAGATTTTGACTTCACAGTCTATGATTTAATTATGATGGGGAGAAATCCTTATCAGAATCGCTGGGGGAAGATTACAGATAATGATAGAGAAGTAGTTATTGAGGCTATGAAATTAACAGATACTTTTCAATTCAAAGATAGACGACTTATGAATTTAAGTGGGGGAGAAAAACAGAGAGTAATAATTGCAAGAGCTTTAGCTCAAGAACCTGAAGTTTTGTTGCTTGATGAACCTACATCTAGTCTGGATATAAACTATCAAGGTGAAATTTTTGATTTGCTATCTTATTTAAATAATAAAAAAAATATTACTATAATTATAGTTTCTCATGATTTGAATTTAGCCAGTCAATATTGTAATAAGTTATTACTTTTAAATAATGGAGAGATATATTCGATAGGTAATCCAGATGAAGTATTAACTAAGAAAAACATAAAAGATGTATATAATGCTGAGGTTTCTATAAAAGAAAATATGATATCAGGAAGACCATATGTAGTTTTGATCCCTAATAAACACAAATTTGATAAAAAAAATAAAGCCGATATTAATCTTCACCTTATTTGTGGAGGAGGTTCGGCCCAAAACATAATTAATAAGCTATATAATTTAAATATTAATATAACTGCAGGTGTTTTAAACCAGGGAGATAGTGATTGGCAATTATTAAAAAGTTATGGTTATGAAGTTGCTGAAGTTGAACCTTTTGCATATATTGAAGAAGAGGACTTAAATTATAATAGTAAATTAATTGAAAAAGCAAATATTATTTTAGTTGCTGATTTACCTTTTGGTTATGGTAATGTTAATAACTTAAAACAACTATTAAACTATGAAGACAAGGAGATTTATCTCTATGCTAAAAGAAGTATAGAAGATAGAGATTATACTAATGGAAAAGCTAAATCAATTTGGTTTAGATTAATTAAAAGAGATAATGTAAGTGCTTTTCAAGAAATTGATAACTTAATAGAAGAAGTTAAAAGCAAGTATAATCTTTGAATTCTTGAAGAACATTATAAGTTTTGTTATAATGATTAAATATTATAGTATTTTTAGGGGTGCAATTGTATGGTAAAGCCTGCTAATTTAGAAAAAGAATTATTTATAGTATTAATACCTGGTGGTGAAGTAAAAAAAGAGGCAGATAAGATTCAGAAAATTATTGCTGATAATTATAATATATATGATAAAATGTCACGTCCTGAATTACATGTAACTTTAGATAGAATTAAAAAAACCGGAATTAAAACATCAATAAATTATATTGAAACAATATTAAATAGTTGGGATGAGAAAGTTAATGTTGCTTTGAAAGGTTTTAATTGTTTTCATCAAAAAAACAATAGATATTTAGTATTGAAAATACGTCCAACAAAAACAATGATAAAATTAGGTAGACGGATTCACTCTGGTCTGGATAATTTAAATTTATCTACTATAAAAGATTATGAAGAATGGAGATATCATATAACTATTGTTAATAATTTATTAATAAATAAAGAAATAGCCAAGTATGATTTTTCTAATTTATGTGAATTAATAGATGGACAGGAAAAAACACTTATTTCTCCAGCTGATAGGATTGAAATATGGCAGGCTACTGAAAGGGAAAGTGAAAAGATTATTTTTAGTAAAAAATTACCTTAATGAGGAGAGGTTAATATGAGTAAAGATTATAAAGGAATTATATTTGATCTCGACGGTGTTATAACAGAAACATCTGAATATCATTATCAGAGCTGGCAGAGAATGGCTGATGAAGAGGGGCTGGACTTTAATAGAGAGGTTAATGAAAAGTTAAGAGGTGTTTCTAGAAGAAGGTCTTTGGAAATTATTCTTGATGATAAAGAATTGACTGAGCAAGAAATGAATAAATTAATGGATAAGAAAAATGGTTATTATCAGGAATACTTAAAAGATATGGATGAAAATGATATGCTTCCTGGTGCAATGGATTTGATAAATACCTCATTAGAGAAAGGGTTTAAGTTAGCCATAGCATCTTCAAGTAAAAATGCTAAAACTGTTATTTCTGCTTTGAAAATTGGTGATTTATTTGAAACAATTTCTGATGGCTTTAGTGTTGATAATCCTAAACCAGCACCAGATTTATTTTTGTTTACAGCCGAAAAGTTGGAATTATCTCCAGAGGAATGTATAGTATTTGAGGATGCAAAGGCAGGAATAGATGCAGCTCAGGCTGCTAATATGCTTTCTGTAGGTATTGGACCTGAGGAAAGAGTTGGACATGCTGACTTTAGATTTGATACAGTAAAGGAAGTTGAATTAGAAAAAATTCTTAAAGGGGAGAAATAAAGTGAGTGATAATTTAGTCAATATTAAAACTTTAGTTGATAAGGAAGATATTGATAGAGTACTAACAAGAATTGCACATGAAGTTTTAGAAAAAAATAAAGGTAGCAAGGATATTGTACTTGTTGGTATTAAAACAAGGGGAGTACCAATAGCTAATAGGATTGCAAAGAAAATAGAAAATATCGAAAATAAAGTTGTGCCCTGTGGTGAACTTGATATAACTTTATATCGAGATGATTTATCTCAAATTTCAAGCCAACCAATAGTTCACAATACAGAGATTCCTTTTGACATTAATGATAAAGTCGTCATATTAGTTGATGATGTAATATTTACTGGTAGAACTGTACGATCTGCTATGGATGCTTTAATAGATTTAGGTCGTCCAGCTGCAATTCAATTAGCAGTTTTAGTAGATAGAGGCCATAGAGAGGTACCAATTAGAGCAGATTTTGTTGGTAAAAATATTCCAACATCTAAAAAAGAAATTATTGAAGTAAAGTTAAACGAAATTGATAATAGTGATGAAATAATTATAGCTGAAAAATAAAAAAATTGTCCTTCAG
This sequence comes from Halonatronomonas betaini, assembly GCF_015666175.1. Lineage (NCBI taxonomy): Bacteria > Bacillati > Bacillota > Clostridia > Halanaerobiales > Halarsenatibacteraceae > Halonatronomonas > Halonatronomonas betaini. Next base: position 5,494 of record NZ_JADPIE010000011.1, read on the forward strand.
GGAGGAATTTTGCCTTGAAGGACGAATATATATATTAAGAGTTTTTTTATTCCGGACGCAAGCGCTTGCGCAATGGAGGTGAACTAGTGGCTTTAACTTTAAAAGACCTGGCTAGGTTAGCAAATGTCGCTGAGTCCACAGTGTCTAGAGCTATTAATAATAAGCCAGGAGTGAGTGAAGAAAAAAGAAAAGAGATATTAAACCTGGCTGATAAATATAATTATAAACCAAATAGGCTAGCCAAAGGTCTTGCTGAAAAGAGAACTAAAATCATAGCTTTATTATTACCGGATTTAGAAAATACTTTAAGTCTTAAAGTAATTAGCGCAGTAGAAGAAGAATTAGAAGAACAGGGATATCAGATGTTAATATGTAATACAAAAAAAGATATAAGTAAAACTGAAAACTACTTAAAAATGTTGTTAGAAGATCAGATTGACGGGGTAATAATTTTAGGAGGTACACCTACAACAGGCAAGATGATTCAAATTGGTCTTGATAAGGGTGAAAGGATTGTTCTTGTTGACAAATTACTTGAGGAGGTAGTTTTAACTTCTCATTTGATAGACCACAATAAGAGTGGGACTATTGCTGCAGAAAGACTATTTAAAAATAGCAATAAAATTAAACCAGTAATTTTGATCGGAGAAGAAAATGATTATATTGAACAGGAGAGATTACGGGGATTTGTTGATGTATGTAAAAAACATGGTCATAAACCAGAAATTTTAACTGGTATAAATACCAGACAGGATGGTTATGAATCTTTTTTTCAACTTGTAAATAATATAGATATACCGACTGGTATTTTTTTCACCTCTAATATTGCCGGGATTGGCTTAATTGAGTCTGTTAAAACCGGAGGATGGTTAATTCCAGATGATTTTGAAGTAATTGGGTGTGAGGATGATATAATATCTAGAATATCTAATCCTAAGTTAACAGTTATTAAAAACCCTTTAATTAGAATGGCTCAAAATGCAGCTAAAAGTTTGATTGATAGTATTCGTTCTAAAACAGTAACTGGTGAGGTAAGGATATATGAACCTGAATTAGTAGAAAATGATTCAACAAAATAAATATTAATAAGGAGGATTTATTTAATGGCGAATGTAACTTTGAAAAATGTGACAAAACAATTTGATGATGTGGTGGCAGTTAATGAAGCAAATTTAGAAATTAGAGATAAGGAATTTCTAGTTTTGGTTGGACCTTCTGGCTGTGGAAAGTCAACTACTCTTAGAATGGTAGCAGGTTTAGAAGAGATTACTAGTGGAGAGGTAGAAATTGGAGACAAGGTTGTAAATGATGTTCCCCCGAAAGATAGAGATATAGCTATGGTATTTCAGAACTATGCTCTTTACCCTCATATGAATGTATATGACAATATGGCATTCGGTTTAAAATTACGTAAGTTTCCCAAAAAAGAGATAAGGCAGAGGGTAGAAGAAGCTGCTGAAATTCTTGGTATTGAAAATCTATTGGAAAGGAAGCCTAAACAGCTTTCTGGAGGTCAGAGACAGAGAGTAGCATTAGGGAGAGCTATTGTAAGAGAGCCTAAGGTTTTCTTAATGGATGAGCCACTTTCTAATCTTGATGCTAAGTTAAGGGTTCAGATGAGAGCTGAGCTTTCTAAATTGCATGATAGACTCCAGACAACAGTAATTTATGTAACCCATGATCAGACTGAAGCTATGACAATGGGAGATAGAATAGTTGTTTTAAAGGATGGATTTATTCAACAGGTTGACGATCCATTAACATTATATAATGAACCGGTAAATATGTTTGTTGCTGGATTTATTGGTAGTCCTGCTATGAACTTTTTAAATTGTGAATTAAAAGAAGAAGGTTCTGGTTTATATTTGGATGGAGCTGAGTCTTTTAAAATTAAAATTACTGAGGATATAATTGAAGAGACTCCAGAAATAAAAGATTATATAGGCAAAGAAGTTGTTTTTGGTATCAGACCTGAAGATTTACATGATGCGTCTATTAAATCTGATATAGAAATTATTGATGAAAATACTATCCATGCTGAAGTTGAGGTTGTTGAACCGATGGGTTCAGAGATTTATTTATATTTAGCTCATAATGATCATAGTTTTATTGGGCGAGTAGATGCTGAAAGTACAGCTGATGTTGGTGATAATATTAAGATTGGTGTAGATAGAAGTAAGATGCACGTATTTGATAAAGAGACTGAAAAGGCGATATTTTAAATTAATTGATAAAATAGCCTCCTTTTTATTCAGAAAGGAGGCTTTAAACATTTAAAAAATGTTAATTATATTATATAATAAATGATAGTAGTTATATCAAATAATTCAAAGGGAGGGCGGAATATAAATGATTAAAAACCAATCAATTTTTAAAATGGCAATACCGCTCTTTTTGATTATTTTATTAATTATCTTTACATATCAAATAATAGGTAATCAAAGGCAGATTAATCAATTGGAAAGTAATATAGAAAGAGTGGAATCAGAAATTGATGAAACTCAGGAGTTGAATTTACAGTTGGAAAGAGAATTAAGTTTAGTAGATAACCCTGATTATATTGAAAGGCTGGCTAGAGAGAAATTAGGACTTGTGAAACCAGGAGAGGAATTAATTATACCAGTTAAAGAAAACGAATAAAAATTTGAATTTATTGAATAATATATAATTCTAGTGTTTATTAGGAGGAAATTTTTTAATGGCCTATAATTTATCGCTCCAAGGAATAAAACAGATTGTTAATGATACTGATTATAGTCAAAAGCAGGTGAAAGTAGTTAGGGAGCTTTTAGAAGATGGCAATACAATACCTTTTTTGGCTAGATATCGAAAAGAAAAAACAGGAGAGCTTGATGAAGAACAACTTAGAGATCTAAATGATAGATTGGAATATCAAGCAAATTTAGAAAAAAACAAAGAAGATGTAATAAATAAATTAAAGGATCAGGATAACTTAACAAATGAATTAATGGAGAAAATCAAAAAAGCCAAAAAATTACAAGAGGTTGAAGACATATATTACCCTTATCGCCAGAGAAAACAGACTAGAGCTTCAAAAGCTATCGAAAAAGGCCTGGAACCTTTTGCTAAATTTATTATGGACAGTAAAGGCAAAAAGGATTTAAAAGTTGAGGCCGAAAAATATTTAAGTGAGGAAGATGAATTAACCGAAATAGAAGAAGTACTTACTGGGGCTCAGGATATTATTGCTGATAAAATTGCTAGTGATCCGGAAATAAAAAATCTAACAAGACAGAGGTTCTGGAATCAAGCTAATATTGTAAGTGAAATAAAAGATGACGCTGAAGATAACAAAGGTGTTTATGAACAATATTATGACTTTAAAGAATCTATTAACTCGATTCCCCCTTTTAGGATCCTTGCTTTAAATAGAGGTGAAAATGAAGAAGTATTGAATTTAAGTATTGATGCACCTGATAGTTCAATTATAAACAGGATTAAAAGCACTATAATTGATGCAGATTCTAGTTTTAAAAAAGAAATAGAGGAAAGTATTGTTGATGGCTATAAAAGGCTTTTAGGCCCTTCTATTGAAAGAGAAGTTAGATCAAAATTAACAGAAGAAGCAGAAAGTCATGCAAGAAATGTTTTTGCTAAAAACTTAGAAGCTCTTTTGCTTCAACCTCCATTACCGGATAAGATTATATTAGGTATAGATCCGGCATATAGAACTGGGTGTAAGTTGGCTATTATTGATGAGAGCTCTAAAGTTATCTATACTGGGACTATTTTTCCTCATAAACCTCAGTCTAAGAAGAAGGAATCTTTAGAAGAGCTTAATGGATTAATTGAAGAGTTTGAAATAGATTCAATAGTTATTGGTAATGGTACGGCTTCTAGAGAAACTGAAGAATTAATTGTTGAATTGAATCAAGAATATGATTTATCGATACCTTTTACAATAGTAGATGAAGCTGGCGCTTCAGTCTATTCAGCTTCAAAACTGTCTCGTGAAGAGTTGCCTGGAATGGATGTTAGTTTAAGAGGAGCAGTTTCAATTGCCAGGAGGATACAGGATCCATTAGCAGAATTGGTAAAAATAGATCCCAGGTCAGTGGGTGTTGGTTTATATCAACATGATATTGATGAAAAAGCTTTATTAGAAGAACTTGAAATTGTAGTCGAATCAGTTGTAAATAGAGTTGGTGTTGATTTAAATACAGCATCTCCTTCATTATTAAGTTATGTTTCTGGATTAAATAGTTCTCAGAGCAAGAAAATTTGTGATTATAGGAATGAAAATGGCCAGTTTTCAAAAAGAAAAGAAATACTGGATGTTAAAGGTATTGGGCCAGTTTCTTTTGAGCAGTCTGCTGGATTTTTAAGGCTTGACAGTAAATTAGATCCTTTAGCTAGAACTGAAATTCATCCTGAATCATATGATGTTACTGAAGAAATATTAAATATAATTGGTTTTGAACTTAGTTCTTTTTATGATGAGCATAGTGATGTAATCAATTCATTGGACAATCTATCTCTTTCCTTAAATAAATTATCGGATAAACTTAATATTGGATTAATAACATTAAAGGATATCTTAAAGTCCCTTAAAAAGCCAGGGAGAGATCCTAGAGAAAAATTACCAAAACCTATATTTAGAACTGATATTTTAAAGTTAGAGGATCTTAAAGTTGGACATGTTTTAACTGGTACTGTTAGAAATGTTGTTGATTTTGGGGCCTTTGTTGATATAGGCTTAAAATCTGATGGATTAGTTCACATTTCTGAACTTTCATCAGAGTATGTTTCAGATCCTACAGAAGTAGTTCAACCTGCAGATATAGTAAGAGTAAAGGTTATAGATATAGATGAAAGAAGAGAAAGGATTTCTTTAAGTATGAGCAGAGTTAATGAAGTAGAATGATTTGACAGGAAATATTAATTAAGTTATAATTAAGACAATATAAAATTTTGAGGAGGAGTTTTAACAGCATGTCCATTGAGGTTGGAACTACAGTTGAAGGAAAAGTTACAGGAATTACAAATTTTGGTGCATTTGTTGAATTGCCAGGTGGAGAAACAGGGCTGGTTCATATTTCTGAGGTGGCAAACACCTATGTAAAAGATATCACTAATTATTTAAAAGAAGATGAAACCGTTAAAGTTAAAGTCATTAATATTGATGATGACGGCAAAATTGGTTTGTCAATTAAACAGTTAAAAGACCCTGCCGATAGAAAAGACCACGCACCTAAAAGGTCATTTGATGAGAAAATGGAAGATTTTTTAAAGCAGAGTAGTGATAGACAGCAGGATCTTCGTAATAGAGAATCAAAAAGACGAGGACAAAATGGCAATTAAATATTTAAAAAATTTATAAGCAAAAGGCATCCTCGGTTTGGGGATGCTTTTTTAAGTAATGAGGATGATTTAAATATGGAAATGAATTACTTGTTTGAAGGTGATTTATTCGAGTTAAATATAATCAGGGGACAGCTAGATAATAATGCAGAAAGTGTTATTAAAGTTATTAAATACTGTCCAACTAATTATCCCATGATTATATTAGTCCATCCTTTTAGTAATGATAAGCCTTTTCCTACTATATATTGGTTAAGTTGCCCTGTAATAAAAGAGGATATATTTAAATTAGAAGACACAGGTTATATTGAAGTATTAAAGAAAAAGAAGAATCAATCAAAAGAATTTCAAAAGAAATTAGATAATGCTCATAAAAGATACTCTAAAGCAAGAGTTAGTCTATTAGATAAAGATAAATTGAAAAGAGCAAGACAAAAGTCAAAAGATTTATTTGAAATGCTAAAAAAATCAGGAGTGGCAGGAATTAGAGAAAAAGAAGGAATCAAATGTCTTCATGGACATTATGCAGATTATATTATTAGTGGAAATAATCCAGTTGGAAAAGAAGTAGCTAAAAAAATAGATATACCTACTAGCTGTAATTTCTGTAAAAAGTATGAGGCTGGAGAAGGAGTAAGAAATTGAATAAAAATAGAGCTGCAGCTATAGATTTCGGAAGTAATTCGAGTAGATTATTGATCGCTGAATTTAATAATGGAGATATAAATGTTGTTTATCAAACTTTAATAACAACAAGATTGGCTAAATCTATTGATAAAAACCATATCCTGGATATAGATTCAATCAATAAAACAATCAAAGCTGTTAAGTTTTTTATCAAAAAAATGAAGGAATATAAAGTTGAAAAGTATAGCACTGCTGGAACAAGTGCATTAAGGGATGCAAAAAATAGTGATAAATTCATTGAATTATTAAAAGATGAGACAGGCATAAATTTAGATATAGTTTCAGGTGATAAAGAAGCAAAATTAACCTATATTGGGGCTACGTTTGATAATGAAAATGATGAGAGTATGATTATAGATATTGGTGGTGGGAGTACAGAGTTTATTGAATTAGAAAATGGAGTTCCCAAAGCTGTTAGTCTGGATATAGGTGCGGTAAGGTTTACTGAGAGATTTATTGACGATCCTTCATTAGAAGTTTCTGAGTTAGATCAAGAAATGATTATCACTGAAGCTATTAATTACTTAAAAAAATATTCTCAATCTTTTAAGAGTAATAATCTAATTGGTGTCGGGGGTACTATTACTAATCTTGCTGCTATAGATAAATCTATAGTTCAATTTGATTCTAAAAAAATTGAAGGATATATTTTAGAGAGATCCAGTGTTAACAATATTATTAAAAAATTAAGTAACATAAAAATTAATGAAAGAAAAAAAGTTGATGGACTTCAGAAAGAGAGAGCAGATATTATAATAACAGGCAGTTTAATTTTAGAAGCTATATTTAAGTTTTTTTCAGTAAATAATATTAAAGTTTCAAATAAAGATCTGTTATACGGTTTGATTATAGAGGTTTTTGAAGATGATCAATATTATTTTTATAAGTAGAAATATTTATTGCAGGAGTTTATTATAACTTATAGAAATTAGATAATTAAGTATCCTTAGAAGGAGAGAACTTATATTGGATCTTTATAAAAAGTTTAAAAGAAATATATTTGATATAGCTGAATTGAAAAATAATGATAAATTATTGCTTTCTGTGTCAGGAGGCCCTGACTCTTTAGTTATGTTTGATCTGGCTTTAAGGTTAAGAGAAGATTACGGAATTGATTTGGGAGTATTTCATCTTGATCATTGCTTAAGGGATGAGTCAGAAGATGAAGCAGAGATGGTGAGGGAAATATGCAAAAATAACCAGGTGGTATATTGGATTAAAAAAGAAGATATTTCTAATATAAATGCTGAAAAATCAGGAAGCATTGAAGCAATAGCTAGAGAGGTTAGATTTAATCATCTTAAAAAAATATATTTTAAGGAAAAATTTGATGGTGTTTTGACAGGACACCAGGCTAATGATCAAATAGAAACTATGTTATTTAACTTATTTAGAGGTTCAGGCTTAGAGGGTTTAACAGGGATGAACCTGACCAGTTATTATGATAAGATGTTTTTGATTAAACCTCTCTTAAATATATGGAGAGAGGAGATAGAGAATTATTGTAATAAAAAAGGATTAAAACCAAGCATTGATAATAGTAATTATACATTAAAATATACAAGGAATAGAATAAGAAATGAGCTAATTCCTTATTTAGAAGAACATTTTAATGATTCAATAAAGTTAACACTTTATGATACTATTAATTTAATAAGGGATGAGCATAGGCTTATTAATAGTGTTGTTGATGATATATTTATTGAGTTAGTGATTGAATCTGGTGAAGGATATCTTGATTTAGATATTAAAAAGTTGTATAGTCAAGATATCGCAATACAAAGAAGAGTTATAAGGAAATCTATTTTTAAGACTAAAGGAAATTTAGATGGAATTTATCAAAAACACATTAATATATTAACAGATGCCATAAAAGATGAAGTTGAAACTGAAGAGACAGGAAAAGATTATCAAATGCCAGGAGGAGTTACTTGTAGAGTGGAATATAATACTATATCTTTTAGAACAGAAAAATGGTATAAAAAACACAAAACCTCCTATTTTAAAGTGGTTATACCAGATTTGGGAGAATATACTTTACCAGATGGCAATAGGATTAGATTAGAAAAGTTTAAGATTAATCAAATTGATTGGAAAAAATATATTGAAATGAATATAATTTTTATTGACTATGATGAATTGGAGTGGCCTTTAGTATTAAGACATAGAAAAGCAGGGGATAGGTTTAAACCTTTAAAAATGGAAGGCACTAAAAAAATTAAAGATTACTTTATTGACTCAAAGATTCCTAAATACAAACGGGATAAAACCCCAATTTTAGTTGATGCTAAGGATAGGATCATTTGGCTAGTTGGGGAAAGAATGGATGATAGATTTAAAATAGATTCAAAAACTCAAAATATATTAATGGTTAAATATGAGTTCAAAAAGGAAGGGGAATAATAATGGAGAGTTTAGAGTATTTAGAAAAGGATATAAAAGAAATTATCATTGATGAAGAGACTTTACAGGCAAGAATTAAAGAGTTAGGTAAAGAGATTACAGAATCTTATCCAGAGGGCACTGAATTAATATTGATTTGTATTTTAAGAGGGGCAATGATTTACATGGCTGATCTGGCCAGGTGTATAAATTTACCAGTTTCTTTTGATTTCATGGATGTATCCAGTTATGGCGATAGCACTGAATCATCTGGTAATGTAAGGATTATTAAGGATTTAGATGATTCTATTGAAAATAAGGATGTTCTAATTGTAGAAGATATTATTGATACTGGGTTAACTTTAAAGCATATTATTAATATGCTAGAAACCAGGAATCCTGCTTCTATTAAAACAACTACTTTGTTAGATAAGCCTGATAGAAGAGAGATGAAACAGGTTGAGGTTGATTTTAATGGTTTTGAGATACCGGATAAATTTGTAGTTGGTTATGGTCTTGATTTTGCAGAGAAATACAGGAATCTTCCTTTCATAGGAGTTCTGAAGGAATCATTATATAGTTAAGCTATTATATTTACAAAACCTATAAGTTGTGGTATAATATTAAACTGTGTAAACTGTTATTATATTATAAGTATTATTTATTTAAGTTTAAGTAAATGTACTGAGAGGAGGTAGATTGATTGAAAAAGTTTGCTAAGAATATAGGCTTTTATTTACTTTTAATTGCATTATCAATTTTGATTGCTCAATTTTTTATGCAACAGGGTCCGCAGGAAATTGAAGAGTTCACTTATACCAATCTATTGCAAGAAATAGATTCAGGCAATATAGACCGTATTACCATTATTGGAAGTGAAAAGGCTGAGGGCACAGTAGACGGAAGAGAGTTTTCAGTAAATGTTCCGCCTGAAGACATACCATATTTGTTACAAAATTTAAGGGCGATGGATGTTAATATTAGTACTGAGCCAGAACCTACACCTCCATGGTGGATGAATATTTTAGGTTACATGTTCCCGATTTTAATTTTGATTATTGCTTGGGTCTTCATAATGCAGAGGATGCAGGGTGGCGGAAGTCAGATGATGTCCTTTGGAAAAAGTAAGGCAAAGATGTCTGAAAGTGAGAAGAAGGTTACTTTTGATGATGTTGCGAATTATGAAGAGGTTAAAGAAGAGCTATTAGAAGTAGTTGAATTTTTAAAGAACCCAAGAAAGTTCTCCAGACTTGGTGCAGAAGTTCCTAAAGGGATTCTGTTAGTAGGACCTCCAGGAACAGGTAAGACGTTAATGGCTAGAGCTGTTGCCGGTGAAGCAGGGGTTCCATTTTTCTTCATAAGTGGTTCTGATTTTGTTGAAATGTTTGTTGGAGTCGGTGCTTCCAGAGTTAGAGATCTTTTTGAACAAGGCAAGAAGAATAGTCCATGTATTATTTTTGTCGATGAGCTTGATTCTGTTGGTCGCCAGAGAGGTGCTGGATTAGGTGGAGGTCATGACGAAAGAGAACAAACTTTAAACCAGTTATTAAATGAAATGGATGGCTTTGAACCGAATGAAGGTATTATCTTAATGGCTGCTACTAATAGGCCAGATGTTTTAGATCCGGCTTTATTAAGACCAGGTAGATTTGATCGCCAGGTACTTGTAGATAAACCAGATGTTTTGGGTAGAAGGTTGATATTGGAGATTCATATGGAAGATAAACCTACTACTGATGAAGTTGATACGGAAATTCTTGCTAAGAGAACACCAGGTTTTAGTGGTGCTGATATGGAAAATCTTGCTAATGAGGCTGCTATTTTAGCTGCAAGGCGTGGGAAAGAAACAATTACCATGTTAGAGTTTGATGATGCTATTGATAGAGTTATTGCAGGACCTGCTAAAAAGAGTAGGGTTATTTCTGAAAAAGAAAGAAACCTTGTTGCCTATCATGAAACAGGTCATGCTCTTTTGGGAGAATTGCTAGAACATGCTGATAGAACTCATAAGGTTTCTATTATTCCTAGAGGGCGAGCAGGAGGATTTACTATTCCATTACCTGAAGATGATAGAAACTTTATGACAAGGAGAGAATTACTTGATAGAGTTACTGCATTATTAGGTGGTAGGGTAGCTGAATCAATTTTCTTAGAAGATATAAGTACCGGTGCTCAAAATGATTTAGAAAGAGCTACTCAGATAGTTAGAGCAATGATCACTGAATATGGAATGAGTGAAAAACTTGGCCCATTAACATTAGGGCAAAAGCATAATGAACAGGTGTTTTTAGGTAGAGACATTTCAAGGCAACAGAATTACAGTGAGAGTGTTGCAGCCGAAATTGATCAAGAGGTAAGTAGTCTGATTGAGCAATGCTATCGTAAAGCTGAAACGTTATTAAAAGATAATTCTCATTATGTAGAAAAAATTGTAAAGGCTTTAAAAGAACATGAGACCTTAAATGCAGATCAGATAAAGAAGATATTATCTGACAAAGAGATTGAACCACCAAAAAAGAATGAAGAGGAATCTGTTTCTGATAAAGAAGAAAAACAAAGATCTATAGATAAAGAAACTGAAGAAGAAAGTCATGGAAAGGGTAATCTTAATTTACAAAAAAATGATCAAAAAAATCCTGACCCTGAATTAGAATAGTTGATTGTAAAGAATATCTAGGCTGGAGATTAAATTCTCTGGCCTTTTAATTTTTATTATGAAATCATAGTTTCTAAATTTAATTTTTTTAAAAAAAGGATTTCTTATCTTAATCAAGAAGTATAAATTAGGTGAAGAAAATGATTAAAATTTTACTTCAATATATATTTATAATTTTTGCTATTCATGGGATGGGCCTCTAAGGCTCCATCCCTTTATCTTTTTAATACAAGAAATTTAAGCGGGGTGGGAAAATGTTAAAAATTAATGGAGGAAATTTACAGATTTCTGATGTTTTGAAGGTGGCAAGAGAAAGAGGAGAAGTTGGTTTAGAAGAAGGTGCTATTGAAAGAGTAAAAAAGTCCAGAAATCAAGTAGAAGATTTGGTGAAAGCAAATAAAGTTGTTTATGGAATAACAACAGGCTTTGGAAGCTTTAGTGATACTAAAATATCTCCAGAAGAAGCAATCAAGTTGCAAGAAAACTTAATAGAGAGTCATTCAGCAGGCACAGGAGATTTATTACCTGTTGAAGTAGTTCGTGCGATGATGTTATTAAGGGCTAATGCATTAGCTAAAGGGCATTCAGGTATTAGATATTCTACTTTAAAATTATTGCTTGATATGTTGAATAAAGAAGTGCACCCATTAGTACCTTCTCAGGGTTCAGTTGGAGCAAGTGGAGATCTGGTTCCATTAGCTCATATGTCATTAGCTTTGTTAGGAAAAGGAGAAGTTGAATTTAGAGGTGAATTTATTCCAGCTGATAAGGCTTTAAAGAAAGTTGGCTTAAAGTCTATTAAGTTAAAAAGCAAAGAGGGTTTAGCATTAATAAATGGGACCCAAATGATGGGTGCTCTAGGATCTATTGCTTTATTTGAAGCAGATAGGTTACTAAAATATGCCGATATCGCCCTGAGCTTAACCATGGAAGCATTGAAAGGGATAGCAGCTCCTTATGATGACCTGATTCATAAAGTGAGACCCCACCCTGGTCAGGGATTAGTGGCTAAAAATATTAAAAAGTTAGTAAAAAACAGTTCTCTTGTCCTTGATGAGAGAGAAGACAGAGTTCAAGATGCTTATACAATTCGCTGTGCTCCTCAAGTTCATGGGGCAAGTAGAGATTCAATTGCTCACGTATTTGAGATTTTCAATAGAGAGATTAATTCTGCAACAGATAATCCCTTGCTTTTCCCTGATGAAGACAGGGTTATTTCAGGAGGAAATTTTCATGGACAACCCTTAGCTTTAAGTTTGGATTATTTGAGCCTGGCAGTATCTGAATTAGGAAATATCTCCGAAAGAAGGGTTGCGCGCTTAGTTGATAGCAATTTGAATTATGGACTGCCAATGTTCTTAACTGAATATGGAGGATTGAATTCTGGATATATGATTGCCCAGTATACTGCTGCTTCTTTAGTAAGTGAGAATAAAGTTATGTCCTCTCCTGCTAGCATTGATTCAATTACTACTTCAGCTAATCAAGAAGACCATGTAAGTATGGGTTCAATAAGCGCAAATAAGATTCAAAAGGTAGTAGAAAATTTAAAATCAATACTGGCGATTGAATTAATTGTTGCTGCTCAAGCTATAGAGTTTAGAACTAATGATATTAACGATTTAGGAGATGGCACAAAAATAATTTATAATTATATTAGGGATAGAGTTCCAGCTTTAAATGGTGATAGGGTGATAGCTAAAGATATTGCGGAAGCAAAAAAGATAGTCGAAAGTGATGAGTTAATAGACCTGCTAATTAAAAAGGGTGTTGAAATCAAATAAAAATTTTACTTGTCAGAAAATTATCTTTGTGTTACAATTGTAACAGTAAGTGGCAGAGTAAATGAGTGTGCGTGAGAGTGCTCTGGGATGGGACGTTGCCCAGGGACGAAATGCTTAGGCTGCGTTACATTCATTGCGTCCGCTGTCACCAAAGAGCCTTTCTCTTTGGTGCAGGTATCTGCCATGGACCAAGGAGAGAGGAGGTGTTGACATGAAAATAAGTACTAAGAAGTTAGTATATATATCTATACTAACAGCTCTGGCTATTATTTTAACCAGGGTATTTAGTATTAGAATACCTTTTATGGGAGTTGAAGGAGTAAGAATTGGCTTTGGTGCTCTTCCAATTGTTTTTGCTGGAGCAGTTTTAGGACCAGCAGCAGGAGCTTTTGTTGGGGGGATTTCTGATTTACTTGGCTTCTTCATTAATCCGATGGGAGCATATATGCCCCATTTCACATTAACTTCAATGTTAACAGGTTTAATTCCAGGATTAATGATTTGTTATCTGTTTAAAGGAAAGAAAACTTTCACAACATTGCTAATTACAATTGGACTAACCCAATTAATAACAGCTATTATAATGGTTCCATATTTTATGAATAGTTTGTTTGGGGTTCCATTTAGTGTGAGTTTGCCTCCGAGAATATTCTCTCAGGCATTCAGTATACCATTATATGCTTATTTCACAAAAGTATTACTAGCTTATGATTTGATGGGAAGTGTAGAACAATGTACTCCTATCAGTACAAGATAGAAGTTTTATTAATGCTATGTATAAAAGCCCTCATTTGAGGGCTTTTATTATCTTAAATAGAATATATATTTTTAGTTTATAAATAATTACTGGATTTTTATTGATTGCAAAACTGGTTCATTTAATTTAGATTTATTCTATGTTAATATTATAAAGTATCTAATTCTATTATTGAAGAAATCTATATTTTATAATTAATATTTGATATTACAAGAAGCAAATTAGATTTTCTGAAAATTTCTTTATATATGAACTGTCTTTATATCGAATTAGAACCGAATTTAAACCGAATCTAAAGCGAATCTATAGCGAAGATATACCGAACAAGCACCGAAGGAAAATCGAAAGCAAATAGTATTAGGTAAGGTTTAAATTTAAGGTTTAAAAATTATTATCTCTGCTGGGGAATCCAGTGGAGATTTTTATTTTGCTTTAAAGGGTTTTTTATAATATAATAGATTGCGCAGGAAGATATTGATAAATACTGGTGGTGAATAGATTGGAGAAGCGATTCAAAAAAAATCTGATAGATTTCAATATTAAATATTATAGTGAACTAGATTCGACAAATAGATATATTAAAAATTTAGATAGTAGTGAAAATGATGAGGGTCTTGTAATTGTTGCTGAAAAACAACTTAAGGGCAGAGGTCGTAATGGTAATGACTGGTATTCTCCAGCTGGAACAGGACTTTATTTTTCAATTTTATTAGAGCCAGAAATTTCTGTACTAGATTTATCTAAGATAAATATGATTATTTCATTAGCTTTATATAATGTTTTGAAAAATAAATATCCTGTTAAAATGAAATGGCCTAATGATATTTATCTGGCTGATAAAAAGATAGCAGGGATTTTAATAGAGTCTAATATAGAAGCAGAGATGGTTAAAGAGGTTATTGTCGGTGTAGGTTGTAATACTAACCAAGAAGTTTTTCCTGATGAGTTAAATAAGAAAGCAGGCTCATTGTTATTATTTAGTGGGGAGACTGTTAATAATAAAAATATTTTGACTGATATATTAATTGAGTTTGATAGTTTATATTCTGATTTTATGATAGATGGAATTGATTATTTTGGAGTGTGGAAGCAAGAACTGGGCATTATTGGCCAGGAAATAAAAGTGAAATCTAATAGTAATATTATTCAAGGTGAAGTAGTAGATATTGATCGGCAGGGTAATTTGATTTTAGAAAAAGAGGGTGGCAATAGACAGGTTATCTCTTCAGGAGAGGTATCTGTAATAAAAGGAGGATATAAAAATTGATACTTACCCTTGATGTAGGTAATAGCAATATATTTATTGGACTATATGATGATGGCTGTTTATTAAATGACTGGCGGATAGCTACTGATAAAGATAAGACTTCTGATGAATATGGGGTTATATTAATGAATTTGTTTATTTCTGGAGGGTATAAGCTTGAAGATGTTAAAAGTATTATTATATCTTCAGTAGTGCCAACTGTTATGGGGGCCTTAAAAGAAATGACAGGAAATTATTTTGATGCTAGTCTTTTAACTGTTGGCCCTGGTGTTAAGACTGGACTGAATATAAGAACTGACAATCCTAGAGAGGTTGGTTCAGATAGAATAGTTAATGCTATTGCTGCTAAAGCTAAATATTCTCCTCCTTTAATAATTGTTGATTTTGGAACGGCAACTACTATTTGTGCTGTATCTGAGGATGGCTCTTATTTAGGTGGAGCTATAGCTCCTGGCATTGAGGTTTCGACAGAAGCTTTATTTAATAAAGCTGATAAACTTCCTAAAATTGAGGTGGGTAAACCTCTAAAAGCTATCGGTAAAAATACTGAAGATAGTCTTAAGTCAGGAATTTATTTTGGATTCATTGGGCAGGTAGAAGCTTTAATTTTAGAGTTTAAAAAAGAGCTTGGAGAGAGGTCACAGGTTATAGGAACAGGTGGTTTTGTAAAAGAGATAGGATATGAGATAGATAAGATTGATGTAATTGATGAGCACCTGACACTTGATGGATTATATCATTTAGCAAAAATAAATGGTTTTATAGGTGATGATAATGATTAATATTGGTGATTTAGAGGTAGAGTCAAAGGTCTTTACTGCTCCGATGGCTGGGGTGACTGATTATCCATACAGGCAGATATTAAGGGAGCAGGGGGCAGAGTTATTATTTACTGAAATGGTTAGTTCTATGGGGCTGCTTCAAGAGAACCGTAATACTCATGAGTTGGTTGAGTTTGATCGTCAGGACGGTTTAATTGGGGTGCAGATCTTTGGCGATGACCCTGAGGTTGTTGCTGAAGCAGCTTACAGAGTTGAAAAAGAGTATCAGCCAGATCTGATTGATTTAAATTTTGGCTGTCCGGCTCCTAAAATAGTGAAAAATGGGGCAGGTTCAGCGTTAATGCGGGAACCAGATAGGGTATATGAAATGGTTTTAAAGACTGTTGATAATTGTGATATTCCTATTACAGTTAAGATTCGTAAAGGTTGGGATGAAAATCATTTAACTGGTATTGAAGTTGCTAAAGCTGCTGAAGAAGCAGGTGCAGCTTTGTTGACTGTTCATGGACGGACGAGAGAAGAATTTTATTCTGGTGAAGCTGATTGGTCAATTATAACAGATATAGTCAATCGACTGAACATACCTGTTATTGGAAATGGAGATGTTTTTTCTGCAGAAGATGCTCTGGATATGTTAAATGAAACTGGTGCAGCCGGGGTTATGGTAGCCAGAGGAATTCAGGGTTATCCATGGTTGGTTAAGGAGATAGATTATTATTTAAAAGAAGGAATTATGCTGGAAAGCCCGAATTATAAAGAGAGAATTGAAATGGCTATTAAGCACTTAAAATTTGCTGTTTCATATTATGGGGAGGATTCAGCGGTTCCACTTATGCGAAAACATCTTGCCTGGTATATAAAGGGTATGCCTTATTCGGCTCGACAAAGAGAACAGATAAATTCTATTTCTGATAAAGAAGAGTTGATTGATTCATTATATAAATATTTAACGTTAATTCAGGACGATTAAATTTTTATGGTTAAGCTTAGGATTCTTGACATATATTATTTATTGATTTATAATAAAAACTAATTGTTAATTCATGTTCAGGAATTATTTATTCATGTTTTTAATATAAAATGATTATAAAGGAGCTACTACTATGACAGAAGAAACTCTTATTACTGAAGAAGGTTATGAAAATCTAGAGGAAGAGCTGGAACATCTGATTAAAATTGAAAGAAGAGAAGTTGCCAAAAGGATCAAGACCGCAAGAGATTTTGGGGATATTAGTGAGAATTCAGAATATGATGAAGCTAAAAATGAGCAGGCTTTTATTGAAGGTCGGATTAAAAAGATTGAAAAGACTCTTGCTAATGCAAGGGTTATTAAGAAAGATGAAATTGATGAGCATACAGTTAATTTAGGTACTACAGTAGAGCTTAAAGATTTGGATAATAATAAGATTTTTAATTATAAAATCGTTGGTTCAGCAGAAGCTGATCCTTTAGAATGTAAAATATCTAATGAATCTCCAATAGGGAAGGCAATTTTAGGAAAGAGCATAGATGAAGAAGTTGAAGTTCAAACTCCAGGAGGAGTTACAAGATATAAGATCTTATCAATTAAAATTAATTAGGGAGTGCTATAGATGGAAGATTTGAATGAAGTAAATAAACTGATGGCCGAAAGATTGAATCATTTAGAAGAACTAAAGGAGTCAGGTATTGATCCTTTTGGCTCTAAGTATGAAGTTGAGAATAAAGCAGAAGAGATTTTAAATAACTTTGAAGAATTTGAAGATGAAAAAGTAAGTTTAGCTGGTCGGCTAATGGCGATCAGGACTCACGGGAAAGCCAGTTTTGCTGATATCCAGGATGTTACTGGTAGGATTCAATTGTTTCTGAAATATAATGTTCTTGGAGAAGAAAAATACGAGTTCTTCCAGGATCTTGACATTGGAGATATAATTGGCGTTGAAGGTGAAGTGTTTAAAACTAATAGAGGTGAGATTTCTATTAGAGTAACTGACTTTGAATTTTTAACTAAATCTTTAAGACCTTTACCTGAAAAATTTCACGGGTTAAAGGATAAAGAGTTGAGATATCGCCAAAGATATTTAGATTTAATTGTTAACCCTGAAGTTAAAGACACCTTTATAAAGAGGAGTCAAATTATAAGCCATATCAGGTCTTATCTGGAGGAAAAAGGTTTTCTTGAAGTTGAAACCCCAATGATGCACCCGATAGCTGGTGGTGCAACAGCAAGACCCTTTGTTACCCATCATAATGCCCTGGATATAGATTTATATTTAAGAATAGCTCCTGAACTATATCTGAAGAGGTTAATTGTTGGTGGATTAGAAAAGGTTTTTGAAATTAATCGTAATTTCAGGAATGAAGGAATGTCCTATAAGCATAATCCTGAATTCACTATGCTAGAACTTTATCAGGCCCATGCTGATTACCATGATATGATGGAATTAACAGAAAATATGGTTAGTTATGTTGCTGAAAAAGTATTAGGGACAACTGAAATTGTATATGAAGAGACAGAGATTGATCTTTCTGCACCCTGGAAGAGGATGACAATGATAGAAGCTGTTAAGGAATATACCGGGGTTGATTTTGCAGAGATTAATGATGATAGCACAGCAATCTCAGAAGCTAAAAATTTAGGATTAGAAATTGAAGACCCTATAAGTAAAGGGGAAGTTCTTAATTTGATTTTTGAAGAAAGGGTTGAAGATAAATTAATTCAGCCAGTATTCATTCATGATTATCCAATTGAAGTTTCTCCACTTGCTAAAAGAAGAGAGGATAATCCAGAACTTACTTATAGATTTGAGCCATTTATTTATGGTAGAGAGATTGGTAATGCATTTACTGAGTTGAATGATCCTATCGATCAAAAAGAACGTTTTTCTGATCAGGTATCTAAAAGAGAAGCTGGTGATGAAGAAGCTCAAATGATGGATGAAGATTATGTTAAGGCATTAGAATATGGTATGCCTCCTACTGGAGGGTTAGGAATTGGTATAGATAGACTAGTTATGTTCCTGACTGATTCATCATCTATAAAAGATGTTATATTGTTCCCAACTATGAGGCCGGAGAATTAAGGGATATAATATTAAAATAATTAGTAAGATCTACTTCCTATTCAGATTCAGGAAGTAGATCTATTAATTTATTAGGAGGGAAATAAATATGTATGAGCTAGATGTAAAAACTGAAAAGAGATCAGAACTAATTGATATAACGGATCAGATAGAAAAACTTTTAGAAGAAAATGATATAGGAGATTCATATATTTATATTTTTTGTCCACATACAACTGCTGGACTCGTAATCAATGAAGGCTATGACAGGGATGTTTCAAGGGATTTTATTAATACTATGAATGATTTGATCCCCTGGGATAATAATTACCAACATCTTGAAGGCAATTCGGCAGCCCATATTAAAAGTATATTAACTGGTTGCAGCCTTGATCTGTTTTATAAGTCTAATAAGTTGGACCTAGGAAGGTGGCAGAGAGTGTTTTTGGCTGAATTTGATGGACCAAGAAAAAGAACTGTGAAAATTCGAGAAAAGTCTTGACAGAGAAGCAGGCAGATGTTAGTATAATACTTGTCGCGTGAAAAAAGAGTAATTGA
>NZ_JADPIE010000012.1 GCF_015666175.1 Halonatronomonas betaini
TTCAAAAATTTATTTTCAAGTCCGGAATTTTTCAAAGACTTCTTGAAGGTAAGTGTTGGTGAAGACTTTGCAGATAAACTGGTTGCTGGCAATTATGCAGAGGCAAAGACAGATTTTATTGGCAGGGATTTGCAGGAGTATTACAGCGACATCATATATACCGCCAGAGTTGGTAAGACTGAGTACCAGTTCGCATTTTTAATCGAGCATAAATCCTATTCAGATAAGCAGGTAACATTTCAGATCTTAAATTACCTCCAGAAGATGCTGGAGAAAAGCTGGAGCCAAAAGAAATTTATCCAGCCAGTACTGGCCTTTCTGGTCTATCATGGCGAAGGCAGCAGCAGGTTAATAGATTTCGAAGCAGAATACAGCCATCTGCCAGAAGAGATAAAGCGTGATCTATTCGGCGTTAAAATCAGGGAAGTTAATATTACAGAGCTGGATCCCAATGCAATAAGCAATAACCTGCTCTATATTTCTTATCTGCTGGTAAGTATAAATCGGGCGGAAGATAAAAGACATCATATCGAGTTCATCCTAAAGCAGATGGGCAATAGCAAAGACACAAAATTACAGAAATTCGCAAAAGATAAATTAGGAATAGTATTATATTATCTCCTTAATATGACCGAATTGCCCTATCAAGAACTTAAAGAAATTTTTGATAAATATTTTTCTAAGGAGGAAGATGAGATGAAAACAACAGCTGACCAATTAAGAGAAGAGGGAGTAGAAATAGGAATAGAAAAAGGAATAGAAAAAGGAATAGAAAAGGGAAAAAAAGAAGAATTAATAGAATCAATTAAATTAATGTATGAAATGAAATTTAACAATAAAATTTCAGAAAAATTAATAAAAGTAATTGAAGATTTAAGTGTGAGTGAATTACAAAAAGTAAGAAACATGATACCAAAAATGGATTCCCAGGATAAGTTTGAAGAATTTATAAGGGATTAATTAGCAAGATCTTTGAGATTGAAAGCCTAAATGAAGTCGAAAAAATATTACAATAGACTTTAAACCAACTGGAAGATTTATGCCAGGGCCACAAGCTCTGGTCTTTTTTTTATTTTAAAGATAATTTTTTGCAAAACTACTGGAAGTCCTAACCAGGGCCATAAATGAAAAATATTGAAATTATTTTAAATAAAGGGTTGACATCAACCCCGGGCTAGTGTATAATTTAACAATAATTTATCAAAGACAATATTTAACAATACTGATTAGAAACTATGATAAAAAACCAAATTACTCAGGGGGAAATTAAATGACAGAATTACATAGCTTTTTGCAGGATTATCTTGAAGAATATGACTTTAGCCAGGTAGTAGAGCTTGACCGACTTAAAGAAAAGCATGGATCCCATGGCATGGGCCAGGGAGAAAGAAGGCACACTGCTTTCAAAGAAATGGCCGACCTCTTCTGGAGTGAGAGCTATCCTAAGGTCAAAGATCTGAAAATCCAGGCCGGAGTTCACAACTCCATCGCATATTCAACTATTATCAGAAGCTTTATGAATGAAAAATACCAGGAGTTTCTTAGAAATTTCTGGCTCAGAAACCTTTCAAAAGAAGAGCTGGCAGCTAAATACAGGATTAATGAGCGTTATATAGAAGATATAATACTCGTGGCCAGAATTAACCTCGAGCAATACCAGAATCCAAACAGTTATTGCCCATGTGCCAGTTCTCAGTTTATTATTTATAGAAACCATAAAACCTCAGAATTTTTTCTGATCTGCAGAGATTGCAAAGATGTTCATCATACAACTGAAACTCTAATATCTAAAGATCTTGCTGATAGTTTTATTGAGGCCGAAAAAAAACTGGATAAAGACTTTAGCAACCATCTAAAGGATGCAGAAGATCAAATAGAAGACAAATACTGCCCGAACTGCCAGGTAGATAGCCTATCAATCAATGATATTTCTTATGACAATTACACTTACAAAATCATCTGTAATCAATGTCGCCACAGCTGGGATTATCTAGATAAATTTTTAGACGACCATAAGCAGTTCCAGCAAAGAGCAGCCATGATGATTAAGATTAAAGATAAAGAAAAGGAATATCTTGAAGAAAAATTGGCAAGCAAGGACGATAGCGATGAAGATAGCAACCTTGATCAACTTATTATAAAAAAAGAACAGCTAATTGACAAAGAAGAGTATTTGAAAGTTATAAATTATTTATTTAAGAGGCGTAAAGACCTGGGCAGCGTCTGGACGGAGCTATATAAAAATATCAAAAAATGCAATCAGGTTGAGGCCAAACTGTTGCAAGCAATTCTCGATGAATTCAATGAGAGAGAATACAAAAACAGCACCTGGAGCATTAAAAGCGATGAGATCAGCCTGGAAATTGCTGATATATATTACGACAAAACAGATGTAGATGACCCCTTAATCATTCATTTATATAAAAAGACCGGTCTCTTAAACATACGGAAGATTTTAAGAGGCTTAATGGCTAAAAATCTAATAGCCTGCTCCGAGGAAGAAAATATCCTATCTATACTGCCAGTTCTACTCGATAATCAAGATCAAATCCTGAAAAACTTTGAGCCCCAGGATATTGCAAATGAGATCAAGTTTCTTGTCTATAGCAGGAATAATTTCAGCTGTTATAACTGCGGCAGCGATGATAAACTATTAAAGATCGCCTATTTAACCCTTGATCATGATAAAAACAACTTAAACTCAATGGTCCCGGTCTGCAACACTTGCTATAGCGATGTTACAGAGAACCAGGTCCTGATTGATGGCACAGCAGTTTTTGCAGTTCAGGACGATAATAATGAAGATAAAACATCTATATCCTGGGAATTTCTTAAAAGCTATATCCCTGAATTTGTAGTAGAAGAATATGCCACTTACTGCCACCGTGACCATCTGGAAAATTATGACGAAGAAAAGATGATTAAAGCCTATGCCAGAACTATCTTTAACTTAACCGAAAAACAGGATGGAATTAAGAATGTTGGCGGCTTTTTTAGTTATTCTAAGACAATTTTAGAGGAAGACAATGATATTTATATTAATAAATGGATGAAAGAAAACTGTAACCTGGATTACTGGCTGGAGAGGCTGGCAGCTTGAATTGAAACCATGGCTTCTGTAAATTCAGGCTGAGATGAAAAATCTTAGGTTATATGATAAAATGTAATTATCAGTAAAAGTAGAAGAATCTAATGATTTGTTTTGCAGGAGGTCATACCAGTGCTGAATACCTTAAACAAAGAAAAAATCGATAATTATATTGAATCGATGGTTGATCGGATAACCTCAAAATTTTCTCCTGTAAAGATATATCTTTTCGGTTCATATGCAACTTAGAATTTTGATATCGATAGTGATATTGATCTTCTAATTGTAGTTGATGCGAAAGATCCTGAAAATATTAAAGAAATCAGGCGGGGGATTAATAAGCTATTGGCTGATAGAGAGATGCCAGTGGATATAATTGTGATTTCCAGTGAAAAGATGGATCAGAGAAAAGACGTTCCAGGGACGCTACCTTATATTTGCATTAGAGAAGGTGAGATCTTATATGAGAGAGAGGGATAGCAGGGTATGAATAGAGAAATTAGTATTCCAAATCAAGATAAATTAATAAATTTCTTTAAAAACCATAAGAACATCAATACAGTATATATCTTTGGCTCCCATGGCACCGATTATGAGAATGACCGCAGCGATATAGATCTCGGAATCTTATTTTCAAAACCTCCTGAAATTCTAATGCAGATGAACTTAGAGGCCGAAATTGAGGAAATTATAGGCCAGGAAGTCGATATTGTCTCACTTAATAAATGCAATATTTTGCTAAAATATAAAGTGATTAAAGAAGGCGAGAAGATCTATGAGCAGGATGAAATAAAAACGGCAGATTTCATCGAAAATGTCCTGAAGCATTATTTTGATTACGGGATGAAATTGAAGCATTTCAGGGAGGATTTCAAGGAAGGTTTGAGGGAGGAGAGTCAGTGATGGGCTTAAATAAAGACCGGATTGAAAGTAAGATAATATATATAAAAGAAAATATAAAGAAATTGCAAAAGTTTCAAGAGATTTCTCAAGATGAATTTGTTGCAGATTATCGTAATTATGATGCTGCTAAATATAACCTTCAGGCTTCCATTGAGGCATTAATTGATATAAGTAACCATATAATTTCTCGGGAAAATCTTGGAGTTCCTGAGACTAATGCTGAAAGCTTTAAAATATTAGCTCAAAATGGTATTATTTCAGAAGATAAATTAACTATTTTTACAGCAATGGCCAGGTTCAGGAACAAGGTAGTCCATCTCTATGATGAGATAGATAACGCTGAAATCTACAGGATCATAACTGAACACCTTGAAGATTTCGATTATTTTATAAAACAAATCTTTAATAGATATTTTTAATAATTTTCTTGCCAGGGCCATAAGCTCTGGTCTTTTTTTTATTACTATAAAACCTGGTAAAAAATCCCCATAGGTGAAAGCAGGAATAGTTTATGATATAATTTAATTAATAGTAATGGTTTATTAGGCTGAAGGGGTGAAAGTGTGACTGATAATTATGATAAAATTTCATATTGGATTGATCTGGCAGAATATGATCTGAAAACTGCGAAATCAATGTTAAAAACTAAAAGGTTTTTATATGTTGGATTTATGTGTCATCAAGTAATTGAAAAGATGTTTAAAGCTCTATTTGTTAATAAATATAAAGAAGTTGCCCCATATACCCATAATATAGCCCGTTTAGCCGAAAAAACCGGTGTTTATAAGTCATTAACTGAAGAACAAAAAGATTTTCTTGATTTGCTAGGTCCATTAAATATAGAATCAAGATATCCGAAAAACAAAGATAAGCTCATAGATCAACTTGATTACGATCAGTGTTATAATTTAATAGAACAAACAGAGGAGATGCTATTATGGATAAAGAAAAAGCTATAGAGCTAGCAAAAGAATATGCTAATATAGTATCCAGACATTTTTCTGTTAAAGAAGTAATACTTTATGGCTCATATGCCAGCAATCGAGCCCATGAGTATTCAGATATAGATATTGCTGTGATAGTATCTGAGCTAAATGGTGATTTTTTGGATGCTGAAAAGAAACTATACAAATTACGGCGGGAGATTGACTTAAGAATAGAGCCAGTTTTGATAATAGATGATGAGGATATAAGCGGTTTTAAAGAGAGAGTATTGAAATCAGGAATAAAGGTTCTTACTTTTGAACCTACTGCCTAATAAATAAGAGAATATAATATTTGATAATTAATAATTAAACCAGGGCCATAAGCTCTGGTCTTTTTTTATCCAGTGAAAAATGCTGGCTAAAGTTAAAGATGATCTAGCCCTGGCAAAAAAAGCAGAACAAACTCCTTGACAAATAATACCATTAGAGGTATATTAAGATTATGTAACTAAAACAGCAGTATGATATAATTATATTAAGGGAAAGCGAGGAAGCTATGCCTGAGAAAATTACTGATGGTAAAGTTAA
>NZ_JADPIE010000013.1:0-1285 GCF_015666175.1 Halonatronomonas betaini
ATCCACAGCTTCGGTGATAGACTTTAGCCCCGTTACATTTTAGGCGCGAGGCCACTTGACCAGTGAGCTATTACGCACTCTTTAAATGAATGGCTGCTTCTAAGCCAACATCCTGGTTGTCTTGGCGACCTCACTTCCTTTCCCACTTAGTCTATACTTGGGGACCTTAGCTGGTGGTCTGGGCTGTTTCCCTTTCGACTATGAAGCTTATCCCACATAGTCTGACTCCTAGAGAACAATATACGGTATTCGGAGTTTGAATGGATTCGGTAACCTTGTTGGGCCCCTAGTCCAATCAGTGCTCTACAGCCGTATATCTTTTCTCTAAGGCTAGCCCTAAAGCTATTTCGAGGAGAACCAGCTATATCCAGGTTCGATTGGCCTTTCACCCCTATCCACAACTCATCCCATGGCTTTTCAACGCCACCGCGGTTCGAGCCTCCACGGGGTCTTACTCCCGCTTCACTCTGGTCATGGATAGATCACCTGGCTTCGGGTCTACTCCCTGCAACTTGCGCCCTCTTAAGACTCGCTTTCGCTACGGCTTTGCTGCTTTCAGCTTAACCTTTCGCTACAGAGTGTAACTCGCCGGTTCGTGATACAAAAAGCACGCGGTCGAGCCTTTTTATCTGCTCTCCCACTGTTTGTAAACCCACGGTTTCAGGTTCTATTTCACTCTCCTTCCGGAGTTCTTTTCACCTTTCCCTCACGGTACTTGTTCGCTATCGGTCACCCAGGAGTATTTAGTCTTGGAGGGTGGTCCCCCCTGCTTCACACGGACTTCCTCGTGATCCGTGCTACTTCGGATTGTATTACCACTAACTTGCCTTTTTAACTACAGGACTGTTACCTTCTCTGGTTAGCCTTTCCAGGCTATTCGTCTAAAGCTCGTTTTTAAGCAGCCTTATCTCTGCAAAGATAAGTACAATACATCCACACCAGACTATGGCAACGCTTGCAGGCTTACACCATAGCCTTTTTGACTCATCCCCGTTCGCTCGCCGCTACTTGGAGAATCTCTTTTGATTTCTTTTCCTCAGGGTACTTAGATGTTTCACTTCCCCTGCTTGTCCTATATAGCCTACTTCTTTCAACTATATATGCCAGGCCTTCTACCTGGCGGGTCTCCCCATTCGGATATCCCCGCATCTACGCTTATTTGACAGCTCCACGAGGCTTTTCGCAGCCTATCACGTCCTTCTTCGACTCTGGGTGCCCAGGCATCCACCGTGGGCCCTTTATATCTTCTCTTTTCTTCCCTATGCATCTTTCAAGGTGCGACTTT
>NZ_JADPIE010000014.1 GCF_015666175.1 Halonatronomonas betaini
TGGTAGAGGAGCATTCTGTGCTGGCAGAAGCTGTACCGTAAGGAGCAGTGGACGGCACAGAAGAGAGAATGCCGGTATGAGTAGCGATAAAAGGGGTGAGAATCCCCTTCGCCGAAAGCCCAAGGTTTCCTGAGGAAGGCTCGTCCGCTCAGGGTAAGTCGGGACCTAAGCTGAGGCCGAAAGGCGTAAGTGATGGTTAATCGGTAGAGATTCCGATACTACTGTAGTTTGTTTGAGTGAAGCAGGGACACGGCAAAGAGGGCATGCATACGACTGGAGGTTGTATGTACAAGCTTGAAGTGGGGCCAGGGAGGCAAATCCCTCTGGCTAATAACTGCGGAAAGTGATGTGGAGCCAATAGAGGCGAAGATGTCTAATGAGCTGTCAAGAAAAGCTGCTAACGAGAGCTATAGTACCCGTACCGCAAACTGACACAGGTGGGCAAGGAGAGAATCCTAAGGCGCGCAAGAGAACCCTTGTTAAGGAACTCGGCAAAATGACCCCGTAACTTAGGGAGAAGGGGTGTCGTTTTAGGTGTTAAAGCCTGAGACGATCACAGAAAACAGATCCAAGCGACTGTTTAGCAAAAACACAGGTCTCTGCTAAGTCGTAAGACGAAGTATAGGGGCTGACGCCTGCCCGGTGCTGGAAGGTCAAGGGGAAGACTTAGTCCTTTAAGGACGAAGGTTAGAACCTAAGCCCCAGTAAACGGCGGCCGTAACTATAACGGTCCTAAGGTAGCGAAATTCCTTGTCGGGTAAGTTCCGACCTGCACGAATGGCGTAACGACTTGGATGCTGTCTCAACAAGGGACTTGGCGAAATTGAAATGCCTGTGAAGATGCAGGCTACCTGCGACAGGACGGAAAGACCCCGTGGAGCTTTACTGCAGCCTGATATTGGGTCTTGGCACAGAATGTACAGGATAGGTGGGAGGCAATGAAACTGGCACGCCAGTGTCAGTGGAGCCGCTGGTGGGATACCACCCTTTCTGTGGCGGGATTCTAACTGGAGGCCATTAACTGGTCACAGGACATTGTCAGGCGGGCAGTTTGACTGGGGCGGTCGCCTCCTAAAGAGTAACGGAGGCGCCCAAAGGTTCCCTCGGTGCGGATGGAAATCGCACGTGAGAGTGTAAAGGCATA
Source organism: Halonatronomonas betaini (assembly GCF_015666175.1). Classification (NCBI taxonomy): domain Bacteria; kingdom Bacillati; phylum Bacillota; class Clostridia; order Halanaerobiales; family Halarsenatibacteraceae; genus Halonatronomonas; species Halonatronomonas betaini. The sequence goes on from NZ_JADPIE010000014.1 coordinate 1,145, forward strand.
AGGGAGCTTAACTGCAAGAGATACAGCTCGAGCAGGTACGAAAGTAGGGCTTAGTGATCCGGCGGTATAGTGTGGAATTGCCGTCGCTCAACGGATAAAAGTTACCCCGGGGATAACAGGCTTATCTCCCCCAAGAGTTCACATCGACGGGGAGGTTTGGCACCTCGATGTCGGCTCGTCGCATCCTGGAGCTGAAGCAGGTTCCAAGGGTTGGGCTGTTCGCCCATTAAAGCGGTACGCGAGCTGGGTTCAGAACGTCGTGAGACAGTTCGGTCCCTATCCGTCGCAGGCGCAAGATACTTGAGGGGAGCTGTCCCTAGTACGAGAGGACCGGGATGGACATACCGCTGGTGCATCAGTTGTTCCGCCAGGAGCATAGCTGGGTAGCCACGTATGGTAGTGATAAACGCTGAAAGCATCTAAGCGTGAAACCTACCCCAAGATAAGGTATCTCACTCCGTTAAGGAGGTAAGATCCCTGAAAGATGATCAGGTAGATAGGCCGGAGGTGTAAGTCTAGCAATAGATTCAGCTGACCGGTACTAATAGATCGAGGTCTTCTCATCCTTCCCCATGCATCTTTGAAGGTGTGAC
>NZ_JADPIE010000015.1 GCF_015666175.1 Halonatronomonas betaini
TGAGACTAACTATATAGAGTCAAGTGATTTTTAAAAAATATTTTTAGAGATATATTGGCATGACAAATATAGCAATTGAATTGCTTAAAAATTATATGAAATCTGAAAAATTAATTTTGAGGTACAAAGTCAATATTTTTCTTTAATAAATAGAAAATAACTCTGATTAATTTTTTACCGACATGAGATAAAGCTACAAAATAATGCTTTCCTTCAGAAAGTTTTTTATTAAGATAATCTTTAAAAGTTTTATCTCTCATAGTAACAGTTCTAGCAGCTTGTAAGATAGCCCATCTTAGATATTTAGATCCTCTTTTTACCATCATGGTATGAGAGGCATCATACTTACCAGACTGATATACTGAAGGATCTAAACCTGAAAATGCTAGTAATTTTGATGGCTTGGAAAAACGATTTATATCACCAATTTCTGCAATTATTGTTGCTGCTAAAGTGTATCCAATACCTGGTATGGTAATTAATGGGGTTTTAATTTCATCGACTAGATCTTTGATTTTTTGATCAATAATATTTATTTCGCTATTTAAAAATTGAATAAATTTAATTGTTTGCTGGAGTTCAAAGGCAGTAGCTCTATTTGAAGAACCTATTGATTTGGAAGCTAACTCTTTTAATTCAATAGCCTTATCTTTAAGATATTTACCTTTTGAATTCTTTTTCAGCAAATTAGTAAGTTTAGTTAAATGACAGCTAGCTATAGCTTTAGCTGTAGGAAACTCAAAAAATAGTTTTTGTATAGATTTTTGATGGACAGTCGAAACATGATCTGCTAATTCAGGGAATATAATGGTTATCAACCGTGTATAGGATAACTTAAATTTACTACGTTGCTTTACCATTCGATGACGATATCTGGTTAATGACTTTAGCTCAATTATCTGATATGATATAGGTGAATAGGACTTTGATCTATCAGTAAAGAGCATAGTCGCAATAACCTTTGCATCGGTTTTATCTGTTTTAGTTTTCCTGAGAGTATTACCTTTTCTCTTGTTATTGGTAATAATAGGGTTGAAGATAATAACTTCAAACCCCTCAGAATACAGATAATTTGTGATATTAGTGCTGTAATGACCTGTAGATTCGAGTCCTATTTTTACATTTTTGTAATTATGAATCTGACAGATAGAGTGAATTTTTTGAGATAGTGTTTTAAAACCTTGAAGGTTGTTTAAAATTTGGAGATTGTTTTCATAAATTGTACCTTCAGAATCAATAATATAGCAGCTATGATTTGATTTTGAGATATCGATACCAACGAATAACATGAGCAACATCTCCTTAATGAAAGTATGCTGTGTTCCACAAAACTCTATGTTGAATGTATCCTTGTTATATATAAAACGTCAAGCGTTATCTAACTAATTAACAATTAAACATAGAGCTGTGGTTATAGCCTCAAGTGAAACAGTCTGCTAGAATTGGATAATAGGGATAGCAGCTGTAGGTGAATAAAACTAATCCACAGCACCTATTTAGATTATATAAAACTTTTATAAGAAAGGAAAAGTATAATGTTCTTCCCTATGTTCATTATACAAGGTGA
>NZ_JADPIE010000016.1 GCF_015666175.1 Halonatronomonas betaini
TTCTTAAATTGCAATGTTAAATTGAACTAATTTCAAACTGTAATAAATTTAATTGTATAGAATTTGTTTTACTTGTTCTTCAAAAGCTTCATTTGGAGTTAAATATCCCAATATTTTTCTTGGTAAAGTATTACACCAGTTTTGAACTCTAGCAATAGCTTCAATTGAGAATTCGTTTATGCTTCTACCTTTGGGGATAAACCTTCTTATCAAGCCATTGTGACGTTCATTTGTGCCTCTTTCCCAGGACGAATATGGATGAGTATAATAAACCTTTGTGTCAACTACTTCTTCTATACTGGCTAGCTCTGAGAATTCAGAACCATTGTCACTTGTAATGCTTTTAAAAACTTTAGAAAATAGGTTTCCAGTCTCTTTAATCAGCTTTGTCATAGCCTCCTGAACAGAATTAGAACTCTTGTCAGCAATCTTACGAATCATTTGTGAGCGGGTTGTACGCTCTGTCATAGTAATTAATGCTGCCTGATCTTTAGTCTTTTTGCCAATGATAGTGTCAATTTCCCAGTGACCAAATTCACTGCGGTCATTAATACTTTCAGGACGCTCATCAATGCTGGTGCCCAGTTTCTTTTTGTTATCCTTAATGAGCTTTGATTTTGGGGAACGTTTTAACTTAATTGGTAAATCTATATTTTTGATCTCAAGTAGTCCAGCATCTATATAGTTATAAAGAGTTTTGGTGCAGACCATTTTAGAATTTGAAAATTTATTATGCAGTTTAGCTGAACCGCAAATAGAATCAATTGAATGATCAGAGTTATAGAATTTATCAACTACATGTTCTATGAAATTCTCACATTCTAAAAGTTTAAACTTAGGTCCACAATTTTTACGGTTATCTTCATAAACTCTTTGACCAGTGTCAGGGAAGTAGATATCAACCTTTTTATTGGCTTTAATTTGAGAAACTGTTCCACGTTTCAACTCGTTTCTGATTGTATTAGAAGCTCTATTTAAGCGTTTGGCAATAGCATAAGCTGATATTCCTTCAGAATATAATAATGCTATTTGACCACGTTCATAAGCATTTAGGTGTTTATTTTTTCGAGATATTGGTGTATCATTTAAGTAGTCCATAGTGTGCACCCTCCTGTAATGTTTTTGTTTGTGGTGATTCAATTATATTACAGTTTGGGCCACTATGGGCACTTTTTTATTAAATTTTTAATTAGTTCAAGTTCATTTTACAATTAAGCA